>DSBN01000188.1 GCA_011046055.1 Sediminispirochaeta sp.
CTATCATCTATATCTGTATGGGACAGATGGGCGTGATCCAAGCGGCCCTCTTCAGCCGAAACAATCTGGAGATCCCCGGGCTCAAACTGGTACGAAATCTGGAAGGCTTCTCGCTGGACAAAAAGACCCACTACGTGCTCAACATAGACAGCGAGCTGATCGACTTTTTTCTGGAAAACCAGATGTGTTTTTCCCTGGACGAACTGCGGGACAGATTCAGCGGCGAAGAAAATTTCAAGATCATCGAAAGTTTGCAACCCTCTCTGCTGGTCCCACTGATCGCCAAATCTCAGATAATGGGTCTCTTGGTCCTCGGCGAGAGGATTCAACAAGAAAACTACAGCTTGGAGGAGAAACGCTACCTCACCGATATTGCCCATTTCGCCGCCAACGCCATACACAACGCGGTCCTCTTCGAGATGTCCACCACCGACCTGATGACCCATCTCAAGCAGCGGCACTACTTCTTCGAGATTCTGGACAAAAGAATAGTCCAAGCCGTCACCAAAGGGACAAAAATATCGCTGATCATGCTGGACATCGACCATTTCAAACAGATCAACGACAGCTACGGCCACCAGGTGGGAGACGAGATACTCAAGTCGATCAGTGCGACGATCCGCTCCGGTCTGCGTCAGGAGGATATCGGCGCCCGGTACGGCGGTGAGGAGTTCGTCATTCTCCTCCACGAGAGTGACGAGCAGCAGGCCTATGAGGTCGCCGAGAGGCTGCGTCAGACCATCGAGAAGCAGAAGCATCCCCAGGCTCGGTCGGTCTCCGTCTCCATGGGGATAGCCCAGTACGACCCGGAGCTCGACTCGGGACCGGACGACTTCATCGGACGCGCCGACAACGCCCTCTACTTCTCCAAGGAGCACGGTCGAAACCGCAGCTGCCGCGCTTCACGGGTCCAGGGCGATACGGGACGGGGAGCTTGACGTGGACTCCGCTACCCGCCGCCGCCTCATCGCTGGTCTATCGGACTTTGTCACCCCTGAGCGCTTGGAAAAAATCCGGCAAGCCCTCTCCTGGCGTACCCGCTACCTCTGCTTGGCCTTGGAGAATATCTACCAGCCCCACAACACCAGCGCGGTACTCAGGAGCTGCGACGCCTTCGGGGTTCAGGACGTACACATCATCGAAAACCGTAACGACTACCGGATCAACCCAGGGGTCGAGCTGGGCACCAGCAAGTGGCTCAGCCTCCATCGTTATAAAAAAGGCAGCCACAATACCTCCGAGACTATAGAAAAGCTCCGCTCCGCGGGCTACCGCATCGTAGCCACCAGCCCCCACGGCGACGACACGGATCTGGAAGACTTCGATCTGCACCGGGGAAAGACGGCGCTCTTTTTCGGTAACGAGCTCGACGGACTGAGCTCAACGGTCCTCCAGGAGGCGGATGAGTACATGAAGATCCCCATGTTCGGTTTCGTGGAGAGCTTCAACATCTCCGTCTCCTGCGCTCTGAGTCTCCACCACCTGGTCCACCAACTTCACACCAGTGATATACCCTGGCAGCTTGAGGAAGAGGAGCGGGAGGAGCTTCTACTCCAATGGCTGCGCCGGAGCATAAAAAAATCCGAACAAATCGAAGAGAAACTTTTGACTGAAATCCAATCGAAGGGAGAACAGCGCCGATGAAAGACGACAAAAAAACCATTTGGGCGTGGGCCTTCTACGACTGGGCCAACAGCGCCTTCGCTACGACGGTGATGGCCGGCTTTTTTCCCGTTTTTTTCAAAAACTACTGGGCCGACCCGGAGGCTCTGCAGCAGAGCACCTTCTACCTCGGAGCAGCCAACTCCCTCTCCTCGATCATCGTCGCCGCCCTGGCCCCCTTCCTCGGCGCGGTGGCCGACCGGGGCAGCGCCAAGAAAAAGTTCCTCCTCTTTTTCGCCTTCTTGGGCATCATTATGACCGGCGCCCTCTGGTTCGTCCGGATGGGGTTCTGGCAGCTGGCGGTGATCTTCTACGTCAGCGCCACCGTGGGCTTTTCCGGGGGCAACATCTTCTACGACTCCCTGCTGCCCGGTGTCGCTTCGGAGAAGCGGGTGGACGCCGTCTCCTCCATGGGCTTCGCCCTGGGCTACATCGGCGGGGGCTTGCTCTTTTTGGTCAACGTGGTGATGTTTCTCAAACCGGAGCTCTTCGGCATCCCCGACGGAGCCACGGCCATTAGGATAGCCTTTCTCAGCGTCGCTGTGTGGTGGGCGGTCTTTTCTATCCCCATCATGCTCTTCGTACCCGAACCGCCGGTCAAATCCCCCCTGAGCCTGGGCTTGGCCTTTCGGGGCGGGTGGCTGCAGCTGATAGGGACTCTCCGGGAAATACGCCACATGAAGGTGGTGGGGATATTCCTTCTGGCCTACTGGTTCTACATCGACGGGGTGGACACCATAGTCCGTATGTCCGTAGACTACGGCGCTTCCCTGGGTTTCCCTTCAGAATCTCTGATCGTAGCGCTGCTGGTGGTGCAGTTCGTAGCCTTCCCCTCCGCCCTGGCCTACGGCTGGTTCGGGGGCAAAATCGGGGTCAAGAGGGCCCTCTACGTGGCGATAGTCGCCTACGGCTTGATCACCCTGCTGGCCTTTTTTATGCGGGTGACCTGGCAGTTCTACGCGCTGGCGGTCCTGGTCGGGCTCTTTCAAGGCGGGATTCAGGCGCTTAGCCGCTCGTACTACACCCGCTTGATACCCGAAAACAAGTCCGCCGAATTCTTTGGCTTCTTCAACATGCTCGGCAAGTTCGCCGCGGTGATCGGCCCCTTCATGATGGGCGCGATCACCGTTTTGAGCGGGAGCAACCGAATCGGCATCCTGTCGATCGCCCTGCTCTTTTTGATCGGCGGTTTTTTATTGACTCGGGTCGACGAGGAAGAGGGGCGGAGAATAGCCCGGGAGTACCTGGCACCGCATACCGAAGAGGAGCTGAACCCGACGGACGAGACGTGATCCGCAGTCGATTAGTGTTTCCAGAAGGCAGGGGTCAGGAGCACCAAAACGGTGTAGATTTCCAGCCTCCCCACCATCATGACCACCGAGAGGAACCACTTGACGTAATCCGGAAAAAAGGCGTAGTTCTCCGTCGGTCCGACGGCGCCGAAACCAGGGCCGATGTTCCCCAGAGTCACCAGGGCGGTGGTGAAGGAGGTCACAATAGAGTTGCCCGCCGACGCGACCACCAGAGAGACTATCATTAATAGAAAAATGTAGAGTGAAACCATCCCGGTGATCACGTAGATCACGTCTTTTTTCACCGCCCGACCGTTCAGATGGATGCGAAAGACTCCCCGGGGATAGATCAGGTAACGCATTTCGTTGAAGCCCTGCTTGATCACCGTGACGATTCGGATCACCTTCATCCCGCCGCCGGTAGAGCCGGCGCAGCCGCCGACGAACATCAGCGCAAAGAGCAGCATCTTCGAAAGCCCCGGCCAAAGGGCGAAGTCCGCGGTGGCGTAACCGGTGGTGGTGAGTATCGATGCAGCCTGGAAACTGGCGTAGCGCAGACTTTCGCCGAAGCTCCCGTACAC
>DSBN01000013.1 GCA_011046055.1 Sediminispirochaeta sp.
CTTTTACAATTGGTAGTTTTTTTTTAATTTCGCATTGACATCAAGCAAATATTTAGGTATGTTTGTTAACGTTAACTACGTTAATAAAGGAAAAATTAGTTGGTGGTCCAAAGCGTGAGAACACGGCGTGTTACGCTATTTTCTTCCAGCTTCGAACCATTACGAAAGGGGTACCAAGTGAATACATTTACCGACCGGCAGAAGGACTTCCTCCGAGCGGCAATAGAAATCGTCTCCAAGGAAGGTTTCAGCAGGCTGACAATCCGCAACGTCGCCGCTGCGGTAGGAGTGACCGAACCGGCGGTCTACCGGCATTTTCCAAACAAATTGGCCTTGCTCACTGCCATGTTGGATGATCTGCAATCGAGTATTCTGCCCCACTTCCGAAGACTCCGTGAGAGCAGCGACAATCCGATGGAGAGTTTTACAGATTTTATCCACGGTCTCTTTGAAGAGTTCAAGCTGCGCCCGGCCTACGCCCCTTTCATCTTCTCGGAGGAGATATTTCACAATGAGCCCCAGCTGCGAGGCAAGCTTCAGCAGGTACTCAGCGGAAATATCGCGGTTTTGACTGATTCCTTCGAGTCTCTGCAACACGATAAAAACTGCCGGACAGATATCGAAGCGCAGCAAATGGCACTTGTTACACTGGCTTCGATACGTTTGGCAATGAGCCGCTGGCACATCAGTGACGGCAGAATCCGTCTCAAAGATCTCACCGAGCAACTCATAGTGAGCCTTGGCACGCTTTTTGAATTGAAAACTGACGAGAAAAGCAGCCCCTAATAGAGTTGAAACGATGCGAGGAGAAGGCGTGATCTTCGCGAACATTACATTAGTTATCGATAACTACATAGAAGGAGATGAACACATATGAACAAGCTGTATCAAAAAATCGCAACAAAGCCGCTCTTGATAATTCTGTTAACAATCGGTTTGACGAGCCTTTTTATTTTCGGCATCGCCCGCAACGCCAGAATTGTAACCAACCTCGATGAATACATGCCCTCCGATCACCCCGCATTTGTTTTCAGCGACGAAGCTGAGGAACAATTCGGCATACAGGACAATATCCTTCTGGCTGTCGAGCATCCAGATTCGATTTACAACAGCGGAACATTGGAGAAGATCAAAAAGATATCTGAAGAACTGCCCGAGCGTTTTGCCGAGGAAATAGATGATGGAGACGTTACCTCGCTCTACACCGCGGAGAACATCACCTCAGATGAATGGGGACTCACGGTCAGGGCTTTTTACAAAGAGAGTCCTCAAAGTTCCGACGAACTTCTCGCCCTCCGACAAGCAGTCGAAGACAACGAGATGATCCACGGACGGATGGTCAGTCTCGACGGACGCTCTACCCTCATCATCGCCGAAATAGGAGATGACGCCTTTTCTGACCGCTTCTACAATGAGTTGAAAGTGTTTGCTGCCAGTTGGGAGGGTCCTGAGAAGATTCATATCGCCGGAAGACCGGTAGTAGAGGGAGAGCTCACCAAGCTCGGTCCTCAGGATATGGCTCGGATGGCGCCTTTGGTGATTTTGATTATGATAGTCCTGCTGCTCTTCCTGCTGCGCAGCGTACGCAACACCGTGATCAACATGGTCATAGTACTTTTTGGGACCATAGCCGCCTTCGGACTGATGTCCCTGCTGCATGTTCCGGTCTATACGGTGAGCACAATGATACCGGTTATGCTGATTGCCATCGGAGTAGCCTACGGTATCCATATGCACAACTCCATCCTTCACCTGAGCAGGGAGAATCCCGAAATATCCAAGGACGAATTGGTTCATGGAACCTTGAAGGCGATGGTGCGACCGGTCTCCATGGCCGCAATCACCACCGCGGTCGGCTTCCTCTCCCTGATGACCAGCCAGGTACTACCGGTACGGTACTTCGGTTTATTCACCGCCTTCGGTGTTATGGTGGAAATGTTGATGGCTTTGATCGTCTTCCCCGCTTCGATCTACCTGTTCGGACCGCCCAAAACGTCGCGGAGAATGCATCTGTCGGAGAAAAATAAAAAGAAAATCGGCGAAACAAAAATATCCCCGCGGAACAAAGAGTTACTCAGCCGCCGCTTCGGTGCAGGTCTGTTGGTACGTCCAAAACTGGTAGTAGTCATCGCCGCAATCGTCGCCGCTTTTGCCCTATGGGGAACCAGCCGTGTGTGGATTGACACCAGTTTTCTGGCAAACTTCCAAAAAGACAGCCCAGTGGTGATCACCGACAACTTCGTAAATGAGAACTTCGGCGGTACCTCGACCCTCAACGTTATTTTTAGTAGTGATGAAGTGGATACCTTCAAACAGCCGGAGGTACTGGAAATAATGGACAGCCTACAGCGGGAAGTCGAGAAAAATCCAATGGTTGGCGACAGTTTCGCCATCACCGACTATATGAAGCGGATGCACCAGGTGATGCACGAGGACAATCCAGCTTACAACAAAATACCTGATTCGCCGGACATGATAGCTCAATACCTCCTGCTTTACGAAATGTCGGGAGATCCAGACAATCTCAACAAGGTGGTAGACTACGACTACCTCAATGCCAACCTCACCTTTCAACTCAAGAGCGACAGCTCGGCGGTTATGGAGGAGATTATCGAAACAATAGACCCCTACGTCAGTCGCTTCGCCGAAAAAGGAGTCACCGTCGACTATGCGGGTAGCGGATACAAGTCACTGGTCTTTGCTACGCTGCTCCTGGAGGGACAGATCTTAAGTCTTCTGATCTCTTTCGGCATTGTCGCCCTTCTGCTGACCCTTATGTTCCGCAGCATTTTGATCGGATTGGCCGGAACAATTCCCATAGCAATAACGGCGATGGTCAACTTCGGTACAATGGGTCTCTTGGGTATTCCCCTCAGCTCTTCAACCGCCATCATATCTGGGATCGCCATTGGTATAGGTGTGGATTACGCCATTCACCTGATAGAACGCTACCGCAGCAACAGAAGCGAGGGACTTTCGAGCACGGAAGCCGCCTATGAAACCCTCGCCCATACCGGACGGGCGATCATCTACAACGCTGTCGCGGTTATGGGTGGTTTTGCGGTGCTCCTGATCAGCGTGTTTCCACCAAACCGACAGGTGGGCGGGCTGGTCGCATTGAATATGTTCAGCAGCGCAATCGGTACTCTCACCCTTCTGTTGATCGTGGTGGTTTTTATTGACCACCACAGTAAGCTATACACTAAAAACAATTCCGTTAAGGAGGAATAGTATGTTCAAAAAATTGAGTTTGGTCATAATGACCCTGTTGATTCTGTTGGGGGTTGAAGGAGTACTCTCCGCCGCCCCCACCGGCCTCGAAGTGATGGAAAACGTCTACAACCGGCCCAGCGGCGAAGATATGAGCGCCGACCTGGTGATGACCCTGACCAACTCCCGCGGCTCCACCCGCGAGCGGAGCATCACCCAGTTCAGCCTCGACAGCGGCGGGGTGGATAGAAAAATGATGTTTTTTCTCGCTCCGGCGGACGTCAAGGACACCAGTTTCATGAGCTGGTCCTACGA
>DSBN01000183.1 GCA_011046055.1 Sediminispirochaeta sp.
ACAGTGCGTTACTGTATACGCACTGTACGCAAGCCAGGTTGTCCTGGCCAGGTGAAAACTACAAACCCTTCAGCCCCATCAGATCAGAATTTTACCCGTTTTTCACGGTGTTACGGGACAGCCTGAATTTCAAATTACCTACGGGAGGCGGAAGACACCATGATGAGGATCAATTTACCGTGTAAAAAGTTCAATTCAGGAGAGCAGTTCTTCCAGTCCGGGAGGATCGACAATTGCCACCCAGCGGCGACCGGCGTCGATGAGACCCCTCTTCCGCAGGTCGCTCATCACGCGGCTGCAGCTCTCCGTGCTTGTAGCGGCCATGGAGGCGATATCCTCGCGGGTCAATGGCGCGTGAATGAGGGTCTTTCCCTCCCAGGGGCGGCCGAGTTTGGCCGCCAGGCGCAGCAGGACGAAGGCGATCCGCGACTCCACCGAGGAGCTGCCCAGCCGACCCAGCATCTCGTAGGCCAGACTGAGCCGGTTGGAAAAGGCGTCCACCGCCCTCAGCGCGACCTTGGGGTAATCGGTGAGAATTGATCTAAAGGCCCTCGAATCTATGGAGATGCTGCACATAGGACTGTCGGTAATCACGGTTTCACCGTATTCCCCTGGTCCGTAGCCGAATCCGAAGATCGCACCGAAGTAGTCCCCCGTCGAGAGGATATCGTGCAGCACCATCCGTCCCGACTCCTGGGGCTGAATGAGCTTGGCCGCACCGGTGGCCAGAATGTAAAACCTCTCCGCCCGCTGGCCGGCCCGTATTACAGTCTCTCCCTGATCGAAGCTCTGTGAGCTGAACCGCCGGTTCACCTCTTTTATATCTCCCTCTTGGAGATCGGAAAAAAGCGGATTGTTTCCCAGTATCCGCCTGCGTAGGGTGGCGGTACACGCGGCGTACTCGAAAACCGGCATCTGTACAGGGCTGTCGTGGCGGTCGGACATACCTGGATCTTATGACGGGAATTTCTCTCTGTCAATGTAAGCTGTCAATGTAAGCAGGCTTGACCCGCTCGGGACAACGATTTAATATTCGACCATGAAAAAAACCGCCCTTCTTTTTTTTATCGCTATTTTATCCGTTCCTTTTCTCTTCTCCTGTGCAAGCCATAAAGAGACAGTCAGCGAGCTCAGGGAGTGTCGGTCTGAGTTGGAGAGCCTAAAAGAGCAGAGAGACCAACTCCAGGTCAGCGCAAAACAGTGGGCCGAGGAGTACGAGCGGATGCAGCGGCAGTATCTGGACAAATTGAACGAACTGAACGCCGAAATCGAGGATCTGGAGGATTTTCGTCAGCGATACCAACGTCTGTCCAGCTCTCACGAAAACCTAAAGCTTCGGCAGTCGCTTTTTGACGAATGGGCCGACGCGCTGATGGAGAGCTTTGGGCCGGGGATCTACCGCGGGGAAGTCTACGAACGGCCTATCTTCCACCACCGACCGCAAAATTCGACCCCCGAAGGAGTCGTTGAAGAGCTGAACAGCTATTTCCAAGAATCGAACCAGCCAGGGTTGATCCTGCGATCGGTTGAAAACGCAGTGGCGCATCTCGAAGTCGAAGACGACCGGAAACTCACCAGCGGCACGGGCTCCTTCGGGGCCCGGATGTACATCCTGTCGGTGTTCTACTCCCTCGCCTCGCTGGAAGAGATCAACTGTGTCGAGTTCGATATTGAAGAGGGCGACCACGCCGGGCCCGATAGATACTGTCGAGATAGTGCCGACAGTTGAGTGGTACGAGGAGAAACAGGCTTCCTCCTCGTACCATGTTATTCCCTATCCGAATATATTCCCATACAAGATCCCTACGACCGTGGAGAACGTCACCACCAGCCCCGCGTAAGTGAGGGTTTTCTTCGCTCCCAACTCGCCGCCGATTACCAGCAGGTTCGGCAGGCTCAGAGAAGGGCCGGCCAGCAGCAGTGCCAGGGCCGGGCCTTTGCCCATACCGGCTCCGAGCAAGCCCTGCATGATCGGAACCTCGGTGAGCGTGGCGAAGTACATCAATGCCCCTACCACCGCGGCGGATAGATTTGCCCCGAAGGAGTTGCCGCCTACCAGCGAGGAGATCCACGATTCGGGGATGATGGCCACATGACCGGGCCGTCCCAACAGAAAACCCGCCACCAAGACACCGCCGAACAGAAGAGGCAGTATCTGTACGGCGAAATCGCGGGTCGCAAGGACCCAGTCGTTCAGCTCGCTGCGTTTGAACCAACGAACCAAGGAATACAAGAGCAGAGCAGCAAAAAGAGCGGTAATAATATACTTCCCACGGTAGATCGTGTCCCAGACCGCCAGCGAACCTCCAGCAGGAGCCCAGTTGATGAAAACCAGGATTCCTACCATCGAGAGCATGTAGAGCCCGTTCTGGGCAAGACTCCTGCCCCCCTCTTCATCACCTTGGTAGGAAAACATCGCTCCGTTGGTCACCCGGGACGCGTCCTCCCCGCGGTAGATCAGGTGCATACTCAAACCGATAAGAATCGAGAAGAGAATCGCTCCCACCGCTCTGACCACACCCAACTGCAGACCGAGTACTTTGGCGGTCAGCACAATCGCCAAAACGTTGATCGCCGGTCCGGAGTAGAGAAAGGCTACCGCCGGTCCGATACCAGCCCCTTTGCGGTAGATCCCCTTGAACAGCGGAAGCACCGTGCAGGAGCAGACCGCCAGAATCGTACCGGAGACCGAAGCAACCCCGTAGGCCAGTGGCTTGGGCGCATCGGGACCAAGATACCGTATAACCGCCTGCTGGTTGAGAAAGACCATCACCGCACCGGCGATAAAAAAGGCCGGCACAAGACAGAGCACTACATGCTTGCGGGCGTACTCGCCGAGCATCAGAAAGGCTTCATGCAGCGCCGCCGAGACTCTTGGTTGCTCAAATGGGATGAAGTAGGCGGCTAAAAATATACCGGTCATAAGGGTCAGCGCTCGGTTCTTTTTCTCCGCCCAGAATTTTTTAACAATCCTTGGAGATTTCTTCCGCTCTTTTGCCTCCGTGCTCATGTCAGCCCCCCTCTTCCAGACCGAGAAGTCTGCTCGCCATTTGACGCTGTACATCCGTGACCAGATCGTCGTCGACCTCGGTCTTTCCTTTTTCCACCCCGAAATCGCTAGTTTTCAGATGGATGAAAGATACGCCCTTCTGCTCAAATATTCGTTTTCCACAGGCGATCTGACATCCGTCGATGACGATATTCTCATCGGCGGCTTTCGCCGATTCAACGAACCCCGAATGAGCTGCCCCCATAGCGGCTAGACAGGTCATTTTTCCCAGCCCGATCCGCATCAAGCCTCGGGCTACCCGGTCGGCTAACAGGCCGGTGTTGGAGACCCCGGAGCACGCGTATATCAGTTTCACCGGTGCGTCGCTCATGCAATCACAAGCCATAGTGAACTCCTTCCAATATTTCATTTCTTCTTTGGCTATTTTACCAAATTTGCGTTAAATGTCAAGCGCCGTATTCCCTCTTGACCAAATAAGCACTGAGAGACAGAATACAAG
>DSBN01000106.1 GCA_011046055.1 Sediminispirochaeta sp.
ACCCGTTAATTCTCGCGGTGGACAAGTACCGACGCTTTTTAGCTTCTAAACTGCTTCTGGAAAACCTCATGACCAGCGGAATCGGACTGGACCGGAGCGACTTCCCCGCGGAGTTCCGAGACCTGGCCGGCCGCCTGAACAACGGGCTCAAAAAACTCCTCGAAGGACCCTATGGCGCATACCTCCACGGTGGGCGCTGGTATCCTCGAGAATACCGGCAGAAGCGATGACCTACAAAAAGATAGCCTACGGAGAACTTTTAGATTTTCTGGATTTCGACAAAGGTGAGGGACTGCTGCCGGTGATCTGCCAGGACGTCCAAAGCAAAGAGGTTTTGATGCTGGCCTACGCCAACAAAGAGGCGGTTGAGAGGAGCATAGAGAGCGGTCGCGCCCACTACTACAGCCGCAGCCGGCGAAAAATCTGGATGAAAGGTGAATCTTCCGGTAACGTGCAGGAACTGCGGGAGATTCGCATCGACTGCGACACCGACACCCTGCTCTACCTGGTCGAGCAGCGAGGACCGGCCTGCCACACCGGGGCACGCTCCTGTTTCTTCCGCACCCTTGAGGAGTTCAGCGCGGATCACCGTCGCTATTGAGCCGCCATCATTGAGCCGCCATCATTGAGCCGCCCGATTATTGAGCCGCCTCACCCACCCAGGACGATATCCCCCCCCGGCTTGAGCACACTCAAGCGTTGGGACAGCATCTCTCGGGCTCGATCGGCCAGGGTCTGCCGGTCCAAGCCCACTTCCCGCAAGAGCTCTGCTCGAGAGGCTTGAGCGAGGAAGCTATCGGGAACTCCCATCCACCGATAGTGGGTCTCTATGTTCCGCCGGGTAATCATCCCGGCGATCTGCTCTCCCACTCCCCCGACTTCCGTACCGTCCTCCACCAGTAGTACATGGGGATAGCGGGAGATAAGGTCTGACAGATGCTCCTCATCCAGGGGCTTGATGAATCGCAGGTGGTAAAGATCCGCGGGTATTCCCTTCAAGGCCAGAAGGTGTACCGCCTCCAAGACCTCCTCGGTCATGGCGCCCAGGGAGATAAATAGCAGGTCTCCCTCCTCTTCGTGGACCATCACCCCTCTGCCACTTTCGATCTCGCCGTCCAGGGCGGGCAGACGTGCCGGGCAGACGTCTTTGGGATAACGGAGCATCACCGGTCCCGATTGCTGCAGCGCCCAACGCAGCATTGACTTCATCTCCTGCTGATCTCCCGGAGCAAGGAAGCTGAGCCCAGGAACCGATCTGAACAGGGGGATATCGTAGAGTCCCTGATGGGTCTCGCCATCGTCGCTGACCAACCCGGACCGATCCATAGCAATGACCACCGGTAGCCCAGGCAGCGCCAGATCGTGGATCACCTGGTCGACGGCTCTCTGCATGAAGGTCGAGTAGATCGCCGTCACCGGACGGAGTCCCGCGATAGCCAGACCGGCGGAAAAGGTCACCGCGTGCTGTTCGGCGATACCCACGTCGTAGAACCTCTTCGGGAAGCGTTCCTTGAACGCGGTAAAGCCGGTCCCATCGGCCATGGCGGCGGTGATGGCTACCACTTTCGGGTCCTCTTGAGCCAGCTCCATCATAGCCGAAGCGAAGGCTTCGGAGTACGAAAGCGATGATTTTCTCTCCAGCTTGTCGTCTTCGTTGACCATCGGGGAGACGCCGTGGTAGCGGGAGGGGTTGTTTTCCGCCCTCTGATACCCCTTGCCCTTCCGTGTGACCGTATGTATGACCACCGGCTTGTCGAGCTTTTTCGCGCTCCGAAGCACCGCGACCAAGCGCGAGAGGGAGTGCCCGTCCACCGGCCCGATGTAGTCGAAGCCCATCTCGCTGAAAATCGTCTCTTTGAGTATAGCCGCCTTCATCGTTCTTTTTATCCGGACCATGAGCTCGAACAGTTTGCAGCCCAACACGGGAATACCCTGTATACCCCGGTCTATTTTGTCGCGGGTTTTTTGATAAAAAGGAGTCAGCGTCAGTCGGGTGACGTAGTTGGAGAGCTTGCTCAAGTTGGAGTTGACCGACAGTCCCCCGATGTTCTTGCTGATGGACATTTTGTTGTCGTTGTAGATGACGATGAGGTCCTTTCCCAGGTGCCCGGCGTAGTTGAGCCCCTCGTAGGCCATTCCACCGGTGAGCGCTCCGTCTCCGACCACCACTACGACCTTGCCACGGTCTCCGAGAGCTCTCTTAGCGGTCAGAGCTCCGATCCCGGCGGAGATAGCGGTAGATGCGTGTCCGGTCTCCAGGTGGTCGTGCTCGCTCTCGCTGCGTTTGGGGAATCCCGAGAGCCCCCCCTTCTGCCGGATGCTGTCAAAACGGTCGTTTCGTCCGGTGAGGATCTTGTGGGTATAGCACTGATGGCCCACATCCCAGAAGATCATATCCCGAGGGGACTCGAATACCCGGTGCAGCGCCAAGGTGAGTTCCACTACTCCCAGGTTGGAGGCCAGGTGTCCTCCGGTACTCATCACCACCTCGATGATGCGGCGGCGAAGCTCCTCCGCCAACTGCGGAAGCTCCTCCTTCCCCAACCCGCGTAGATCTTCTGGTGAGTTTACCTTTGATAGAATTTCGTATGAATCGGACATTCCTGATTCCATAAAGCGCTTCCTCCAATGGCTCAGGGGGAGAACATGGTGCTGAGAAAACGATTGAAGTACTGCAGCAGGAGTTCCCGTTGCTTCTCCTCGGTGAGCCTCATTCCCGTTGAGCCCTCATCCTGAGCGGTCTCGGCCTCGCCGTCTTCGATCTCCTCGCCATCTCCGGCGGTGGGATCGGGGATCCTTTCCGTGATCTCCGTATCCCTCACAATCGCTTCGCTGCTCAATCCGGGGCCCCTATACTCCAAAATCGAATCCGAGAGCAGGTGAAAGGGTACTGTAGCGTCGGAGCCGATCTGGCTGGGAGAGACTATGCCGGAGACAAGAATAGACTCCCGTCGGCCGTTGATGGTGACAGACCTTTCGCCTTCGATGTGCAGCAGTCCGGCCTCGTCCTTGCGGACAACCCGGGCGGCAATCTTCGCTCTCAGTTCATAAGAGACCTCTTCCTCGAGCTTCGTGCTGGTGGAGCTTGAGGCTTGGGGCAAAAAGTCAAAAAAATCCCGCCCCGAGCCGCCCTGAAATTCGAGCCGCCCCTGACCGGAGTCTATATGAGATGCGCTGATCTTTAGTTCAGTGGATGGGGCTATATCGACCACGAGAACGCTTCCCACATCGAAACCGCTCCCGTCTACGGTATAGCCCCGAAAATTCGAATCCCACAGAGTCTCGGCTCCGAGTATCGAAGCCGTGACAAGACCGAACAGCAGAACCGGCAGCCGGATCCATAGTTGGAGATAGCCGTCCTGTCTTGAACTCTGGGTGTTGTATTTCATTCCTACTTCTTCTTGTGTCGATTCTTCCTCAGTTTCTTCTTGCGCTTGTGTGTGGCGATTTTATGCCGTTTTTTCTTCTTTCCGCAGGGCACAACACGCTCCTTAGTGTATAAA
>DSBN01000244.1 GCA_011046055.1 Sediminispirochaeta sp.
GGGCAGCTCCAGGTCCGGGTAGAGTTCGATGCTTCCGTCGGCCAGGCCGTAGTAGATGAAAAAGGCGCCCTCCATCGCCCGGTGGGCCGCCGCCCACTCCCGAAAGAGGACCTCCAGTTCAAGCTCACCGGTCAGATGCCGCCTTAGGCTAGGGCTCTTGGAGAGCTCGGTCATCGCATAGTTCCGGGGGGCTATCCACAAACGTTCCACTGCGCTGGATCCCAGGTCGACCAATTCCCGAATTCCCTGTTTCTGGACCTTTTCCACCGTATCCCAGGCCGACTCGTAGGCGAAGAGCAGCAGCAGAAGCAACACGAGACAGACGAGTACCGGGAGAATTATCATGGTGATCAGACTGTTCGAGAGGCGGTGTTTCATAGGATGAAGAATAGAATTTTGGATTCGTCGGTGCAAGACCAGGATTTTAGATGGGGAGTAAAAAGCTCCGTCATCAGGTGGCAAAATCCTTGGCTTTCATAAAAATAACGACTATGATTTTACTATGAGGTTCATCTCTTTTGTGCTGATAGCCGTGACCATGATCGGGGGGACGCTGTTTCTCGGCGGATGCGACGGGGAGGCTATCCGAATCGGCTTCTCCGGGCCCCTCAGCGGGGAGTACTCCGACCTCGGGGTGGACGGACGCAACGGCGTAGCTCTGGCCCTGGACGAGGTGAACGGCGAGGGAGGTATAGCGGGGCGGAGCTTGGAGCTGCTGGAGGCGGACGACGGCAACAATCCGGAAGAGGCGTTGAGGGCCGACCGGAGTCTGGTCGAGCGGGGGGTGGTCGCAATCATCGGCCATATGACCTCGAGTCAGAGTATCGCCGCCCTGCCGTTTTTGGCCGAAGAACGGGTAGTCATGCTCAGCCCCACCTCTTCCACGCCCACGCTCACGGGACGCAACGACACCTTTTTTCGCATATACCCCTCCACCGACCAGGAGGCGGTCGCCCTGGCGGAGTTCGCCTACCGGGTCGTCGGGGTTCGCCGGTTCTGCGTCATCTGGGACAAAGAGAACAGCGCCTTCGCCAACCCCTTTCAGAGCTTTTTCAGAGAAACTTTAGAATCGTTGGGCGGGGAGATCGTGAACAGTCTCTTCTACTCTTCCCGGCAGGACCACACCATCTCCGAGATTCTGGAGAGACTCCTTGTCTGTGACGCCGAAGCTCTGCTGATGGTCGCTTCGGCCCGGGACAGCGCTAAAATCGTACAGCACGTACGGGAGCGGAGGCCTGAATGGGAGCTGTTCTCCAGCGGCTGGGCCGGAACCACCGCCTTTCCAACCTACGCCGGAAGATACGCCGAAGGGGTCTACCTGACCTCCAGCTTTTACGTCGATGAGGAAGATCCGGAGTATCGAGAGTTTGCGGAAAAATATCAGAACCGCTACGGTCGACAGCCCTCCTTCGCCTCGGTGCAGGGCTACGAGGCGATGAGGTTTTTGGCCGCAGCCCTGCGGACCACCGGCGGACGGGCCGAGGGGCTGGCTCGGGCTTTGACGGAGGTACGAGATTTCGAGGGAATATACGGACCCATCGAGCTGGACGAGTTCGGCGACGTGAAGACCGATATCTATATCATGCGGGTGCAGCGGGGCGGGCTGGAACCGGTGGATCGAAAACAACCGACGAGGTGACCATGAAGACCAAAAAACTCGCCGTGGTAGTCAAACGCTTCATCATGCTTCATCTGCTTCTACCGGGACTTCTTCTGATCCTCGCCGCGGCGCTGGTGATTTTTTACCATGAGACCCGGCAGGCCAGGATACGGCAGAGCTGCCACGTCCGGATGATCTCCACCTACGCCCACACCTATCTGCAGAAGGCCGAGGAGGATCTGAACTACCTTGCCTCTCTGGTGACCGGCGGCTACGATGGAGAAGACTTGTCGGAGATATTTGAGCCCTTCATCATCCATCGATCGCTCTATTCGCGGATAATGATCCTCGACGAGCGGGGTTTGTTGCTGGACACCTACCCGGAGGATCGGCGGATTTTGGACCTCTCGGGTTTGATCACCGTCGATGAACCTTCCGTTGGAATGTCGGTCACTCCGCCCTATTACAGCACCTTGGAGGAAGAGATCGTGGTCGGTTTGGTGTGGCACACGGCGATGGACGAAACGATCGTCGTCGAACTGAACCTGGAGGAACTGCAAAACTTCATCTTAAGTCACGTGGACTCTTCGGAGACGGGTTTTTCCTTTCTCACCGACGGCTATGGTAACGTGTTGGCGCACCCGGATATGGGGCTGGTGGCGCGACAGGTGAACTTTGGCTACCTGGACATACTCTCGAAGAGGGCCGACGATCAGGTTCGAACGGAGTTGGAGCAGTGGTCCGACGGTTGGTACTTGATGAGCGCGGTCACCCTCCCGGGGGGAAGTTGGAACGTGGTGGTGGCCGACAGGTTCTCCAGCCTCTTCGGCCCGACACTCCTGCTGCTTCTGATCGGTGGAAGCTTTTTTCTTCTCCTGGTGGTGGTGTTGAACTTTGCAGCGGTTCGGTCTCTGCGCAGCGTGTTGACCCAACCGATTACCCAGTTTACCCGCTTGGTAGAGGATTTTCAAAAACAGGATCGGAGGCAGTCGTCTCGGAATTCTCTGCCCCGGATCGATGCCGATTTCGAAGAGCTGAAGTCCCTGCGGGACGCCTTCATGACCATGAGCGACGCGGTCATTCGACAGGAACGGGAGCTTCGGGAGAGGGAGCAGAACCTGAACGCCACTCTCCATTCCATCGGGGAGGGGGTGATTGTCTGTGACCTCGCGGGGCGGGTCAACCGAATCAACGATACGGCTCTGCGAATCACCGGTTGGCAAAGGGAGGCGGCGATCGGTACTCCGGTGACTCGAGTCTTCCCCCTGGTGGACGGCAGGACTGGAGACCCCGCCGACGACCCGGTGGCCAAGGTACTGCGGAGCGGCGAGGTGGTGGGACTCTCCAACAGCACCACGTTGAAATCCAAGCGGGGCGAGGAGTACCGTATCGCCGACAGCGCCGCTCCGATCAAGGGAGACGACGGCAAAATGTTGGGGGTGATAGTGGTTTTTCGGGATGTCACTGAAAAGTACCGCCGCGACCAAGAGATAAGGGAGGCTTTGCGGGAGAAGGAGACCCTCCTTCAGGAGATACACCACCGGGTGAAGAACAATCTCAATATAGTTTCGAGCCTGTTGACCCTGCAGGCTGACAGCGTGGAGAGCGCGGAGGATGCAAAAAAGGCACTGCTGGAGAGCCGCAATCGGGTCTACTCGATGGCCATGATCCACGAGGACCTCTACAGCACCGAGGACATGACCCGGGTGGATATGTCTTTTTATATAAGTAATCTGGTTCGGGAACTGTCAAATTTTTACCAAAAAGCAGAAGTCTTGGATATCCATACGGAGGTTCAAGATTTGCAGCTGGATATCACCAGGGCGGTTCCCTGTGGGATCATCCTCAACGAGCTTGTTACCAACGCGATGAAGCA
>DSBN01000186.1 GCA_011046055.1 Sediminispirochaeta sp.
AACGTGATGCGTCTGTTTAACGAACCCGCCGGCCAGGAGTACCTCAAACAGCAGGGAGTCTCCCAGGAATTCATCGACAACGCGGATCTGCTGGGAATCTCCGGTATCGCCAACGTGATCGCGTCCATCAAAATGGCCAAGTACTACGAAATGGAGGAGGATGACGTGATCGTCACCGTACTGACCGATTCCATGGAGATGTACGAGTCCCGGGTCAAAGAGATGCAGGCGCGGCAAGGCGATTTCACCGCCGCCGATGCAGCCAAGATCCACTTCCAGGCGCTGGAGAAACAGGGCACCGACAACCTTCTCGAGCTGCGCTACGAGGATCGCAAGAGAATCCACAACCTCAAGTACTACACCTGGATCGAACAGCAGGGCAAAGAGCTGGAGGAACTCAACGCCCAGTGGTACGACAAGGACTACTGGACCAATATCCAGAAGCAGACCGCCGATATCGATCGGCTGATCGAAGAGTTCAACCGCGAAGTGGGACTTCTGGACTAGTTCTATGGATTTTAGCTACGTATGTAACGACTGCGGTCAAGAGATCCGCAGCGACGAAATCGTCTACCGCTGCCCCAAATGCGGGGGCAGCGAAGGCGAGGGAGAGATGCGGCGGGGCAACCTCCGGGTGGAAATCGACCCGGAGGTGCTCCAAAGCCTCGCCAAAAAAGAGCGGATCCACCCCAACGATTTCATGCCCTTTCCAATACCCCAGGTGGAGACCTACCCGGTGGGGAACACGCCGCTGATCGGACCTGCGAGACTACGGAAAAAAACCGCCTGCCCCCGGCTCTACCTAAAAAACGACGGCATGAACCCCTCCGGCTCGTTCAAGGACCGGGCCAGCCAACTGGTAGCCGCCCAGGCGCTCCACTACGGAGTCTCCACCGTGGCCCTCGCCTCGACGGGCAACGCCGGCTCGGCCATGGCCTGCGCCGGAGCCGCCTACGGCTTGGAGATCGTACTCTTCGTCCCCCACACTGCTCCGGAGAACAAGCTTCTCCAGTCGGTGCTCTACGGGGCCAAGGTGGTGCCCATCGCCGACACCTACGACGCGGCTTTCGGCCTCTCCCTGGAGTACAGCCGTATCCACGGCGGGATCAACCGCAACACCGGCTACAACCCGATGACCACCGAGGGCAAAAAGAGCATCTCCATTGAACTCTGGAACGATCTGGGCCGTCAGGCGCCGGACGTGGTCTACGTCCCAGTGGGTGACGGGGTGATCTATTCGGGGGTCTACAAGGGTTTCTACGATCTGAAGGCCGCCGGCCTCATCGACCGCATCCCGAAGCTGATAGCGGTACAGTCCACCGCCAGCAACGCCATCGCCCAGGCCTGGAAAAAAGGCGAGCTGCGGACGATCCCCCGAGCCACCACCAAGGCCGACTCGATCAGCGTGGCCAGCCCGGCTAACGGGAGGATGGCGGTGAAATACCTAAAGGACTCCGGCTCCTGGGCCACCGAGGTGGAGGACGCGGCTATTCTCGCCGCCCAGCTGGAGCTGGCCTCCGAAGCGGGGACCTTTGTCGAACCGGCGGCGGCGGCAGCCTACGCGGGTTTTCAAGCCGACCTGGCCTCGGGGAAAGTAAATAAGGATCAGCACATTGTCATCCTGCTCACGGGGATCGGCTTCAAGGACATGAAGGCGGTATCGGGGTCGGTGTCGATACCCGAAGCGGTGGAACCGACCATGGAAGCGGTGGAACGCTTCCTCGGCTAAGGCTTTGACGCCCCCGGGAACAGGTACTTAAAAAGACCGGGGGCTCCGCCGCTGATCCACAGCCCGATCAGAGCGTATCGCATTAACTCGCCCCAAAGAATCATACCACCGGCGGTGTCGAACAGCAGCTCCAAGGGTATCTTTAGCCCCTCCTTTATCCCCAACAGTACAGCCAGGCCCAACACGATCTTAAGCACCTGTACGGGCAGTCCTGCCGCGGTGGCGAACCCGATGTACCGCCGGTCCAGCTCGGCTCCGACGCAAAATCCGAGCAAGGCCCCATAGGATTTCACGAAAGCCTCATCGGGAAAAAACAGTCCCCACAGCCCCAAGGGCAGCAGCAGGCTCATCCGCAGCCAGGGACGGCTCGACGCCATCGAGTGACGGAAGAGCGCATCCGCGGCGAAGACCCACAAGACTCCGAAAAAGATACCGCCCAGCACGTCGGTGGGCCAGTGCACCCCCAGATAGAGTCGGGAGAAGGCGACCAGGACGATCATGCTCAGTCCAAGCAGGTTAGCCCAGCTCCGACCGACGGCCTTCATCACAAGGGTCCAGAAGGAGGCGGCCCCCTGGGTATGTCCGCTGGGAAAGGCGTAGCCCGGGGCGGTGTGCAGGCGCATCGACTCTATGCCCTCCACCCCGATGGGTCGGCTCACTTGGAAGCTGCTTTTGAGCAGGGGGTTGAAGACGGTACTGGAGAGCAGGGAGTAGCCGAGTCGGTAGCCCAGCTCCTTGTCCTTGACCCACAGCAGCCAAGCGGCGACCAGAATGAAAAACCCCTCCTCGGCGCTCATGGTGATCAGCTCGAAAAGGGTATCCAGCCCCGGACTCCCGATACTTTGAATGGCCTGAAGGAGCTCCACTTGTACATCCATGAGAGCAGGATATGCTCACCCGGTACTTAAGTCAATTGAAGTTTTTTTTAGTTTTTGGAAAAAAAGAAGCCTATAAATCGAGAGTCGACCCGACGGTACAATCCCCATACGGTTGACTAAATGACGCTCAAAGCCTCCGGGCCCGTACAAGACAATCGATCGGCTGCACAGCATCCCCTTCACCGACCTCCTCGTGATCCACCGGGCGGCGGAGCTTTTCAGCCTTTTCAATTTCAATATCCAGCTCTCCCAACTCGGCGCGCAAGCGCTGCGGATCATACAAGAGTTCGGGGTTTTGGGGGCCTCCGACTCCGTGTTCGATATTGCTCACATCGTGTCCCAGCACCAGCAGGAGCCCTCCGGGTTTGAGCGTCCTCACCGCTCGATGCAAAACTCCCCGAAACTCAGCCCAGGGCAGATGCAGATAGGTGAGCAGGACCAGGTCGTAGCTCCCCTCCTCCCCCTGATATACGGTCAAGTCTTCGAAGACCCAAGTGATGGAGCCAAGGCTCCGCTGCTCGGCAAAACCCCGTCCTCGATCCAGGGCGACATGGGAAAAATCGACCGCCGTCACCCGCCAATCCCGCTCTGCCAGCCAGAGGGCATTGCGCCCCTCTCCAGCTGCCAGGTCCAAAGCTCTGGCGGGAGGAAGATCCCGCAGTTCATCAATCAAAATTTGATTCGGTGCCTCCGGCCAGAGGAGATCCCGTTCCGCGTACCGTCTGTTCCATTTTTGCTGCTGCATCACGGTCTTAGAATAAAAAGTCCGGCCAAATAAATCAAGATACGTTCAGCAATTCTCATTTTGGGCTCTTCTGGCTTTTCTATGGATACAGGCTTAACTTGCCGCAATAGAAAAG
>DSBN01000061.1 GCA_011046055.1 Sediminispirochaeta sp.
GGAGTGGATCTTGAAGCCGGAGAGAGTTTGGGCTTCACCCTGATCAAAAGTCTCACCGCCCAAATAGACGGTACCGTGGAAATAGTCGAGCCCTCTCGGGCGGAATTCAAAATCCTCATCCCCCGAAAAACGAACAAATAGATCATAAATTTTCGGTAAGCTTTGCACAAGCCGACTTTTTGCACTATATTGTTACCTGGAGGAGTCAAATGACAAAGATTCTCTTGGTCGATGATTCGTTTATCGCCCGCCACGGGATAAAGACTCTGCTGTCCGACCACACCTTCGAGGTGGTCGAAGCCAAAGACGGCAAAGAGGCTCTCGACTTGATCGACCAAATCACTCCCGACCTGATTCTACTCGACCTTCTGATGCCCCAGCCCGACGGTTTCAAAGTACTCGAAGAGCTGCACAAGAGGGACTCCTCCTCCCCACCGGTCATTATCCTCTCCGCGGACATCCAGAGCACCACCCGGGACCGGTGCATGGCCCTCGGCGCCGCGGGTTTTCTGAAAAAACCTCCCCATAGGGACAGTCTGATCACCAGTATTATGGAGCTGACGGGCCAATGAGTTCCAAAAAGAGCGTCAGCCTCAGCGAAAGGCAGATTGAAGCTCTACGAGAGCTGATAAACATAGGGGTCGGGCACGGAGCCGAAGTACTCAACACCATGCTCCAATCGCACATCGCGCTCAACGTACCGGAGATTCAGCTGACCGACATCAACGAATTGGAACGAGTACTCTATCCCGACAGCACCTCTCAACTCTCGGCGGTGGAGATGAAGTACCGGGGCAACTTCACCGGCAGCGTCGAACTCATTTTCCCCACGGAGGACGCCTCCAAGATGGTCTCCCTCCTGATACAGGACGAGTTGCCTCCCGGAGAGATGGACGAGCTCCGTTCGGCCACCCTACAGGAGATCGGCAACGTCCTGCTCAACGCGGTCATGGGAACCATCAGCAATATCTTTTCCTTTTCCCTCAAATACTCGCTGCCCACCTACCTCGAAGGCGACGTGGGTACACTCATCTCTCAAGTGGAGTACGAACCGGGCAGCGTCATTATCTGCGCCAAGACCCGTTTTACCGTCGCCGATATACAGGTGGAGGGGACCCTGGTCCTGTTTTTTTCTCTCACCTACTTCGACGATCTTCTGTCAAAAATTGAAACCTACAGCGGGTTTACCGATAGATAAAAATGGCTGAGGGCGAGAACACTATGTCAAAAACGGATACTCCTGCCGACTACAGCCTTTTCGACTACACACCGGTGGGCATGTGCGTTATCGACCAAAACCTCAAGGTGCAATTCTGGAACAGCTGTCTCGAGGACTGGTCCAGTATACCACGCGAAAAAATGCTGGGCACCGATTTACGCAGTTTCTGCCCGAAGCTCGGAGAAGAGTACTACCTGAAACGGGTCGAGTCGGTCCTCTGTGGGGGGACTCCGGTCGTTTTTTCTCCCCAGCTGCACAGCGGGCTCTTCCCCATCCGCCGCTACGACGGAAGCCCCCAGGTCCAGCACATCAAACTCACCCCGCTACCGGAGACGGAAGCAAGGGAGTGCCACGCACTGTTTTCCATCGAGGACCTGACCGACCTGGACAAACGAATAAAGGACTACCGAAGAGAGCATCAAACCGCCCTGACCGAAATAAGCCACCGCGCCCAGGTAGAGGAGGAGCTACGCAAATCGCTCGCTGAGAAAGATTTCCTGATCAAGGAGATCCACCACCGGGTCAAAAACAACCTCAGCCTGGTCGCCGGACTGATCGGCTTGCAAGAGAGCTTCCTCCATGACGGACGGGACCAACACATTTTCGTGGAGCTCCAAAACAAAATCCAGTCCATCAGTCTGGTCCACGAAAAACTCTACCGTGGTTCGGACATCGAAAAGATCAACGTCAAAGAGTACCTCGAAGACCTCCTGCCCCTCCTCAGAGACTCCTCTGGCCGTGAAAACAGGGTCCCCCAAGTCAAAATGGATATCCAGTCGATCATCCTGCCCATCGATACCGCCATCCCGCTGGCACTGATCATCACCGAACTCTTTCTCAACGCATTGAAGTACGCCTTTCCAGACGAAAAGGCCGGTACCATCTGGATACGCTTCTATTCCTCGGAAGACGACACCTGCCACCTCGAGGTACGGGATGACGGAGTCGGTCTACCGGACAATTTCGACATAGAAACCGGAGATTCCCTGGGATTTAAGTTGATCAGTAACTTCGTAGCGCAACTCCGCGGCAAACTGGAAGTAGGCCGCAGCCCCAGCACCAGTTTCGACATCTCCTTCCCCCGGCGAATCACCGAAAAAAATTAGCTTCCTAAAGAAACTATACCTTGACAACGGATAATTGATTCATTATATTAGTAATCGTTCCGATTAGGAGTTTTATGAACGAAGGAAAAATTCACCGCAACAGCAAACAGCGAACCAGTATCCTTGAGCTGCTCAAACATACCAAAGCTCACCCCACTGCTCAAGAAATTTTCGACGCCCTTCGGGAGGACTTTCCCCACTTGAGCCTGGGAACGGTCTACAGAAACCTGAATATCCTGGTTGAACAGGACCAGATACGGAAGCTGCAGTACGGCAGCACCTTCGATCGCTTCGACGGCAACGCCGTCCCGCACTACCACTTCATCTGTGAGAGCTGCGGTCGCGTCTACGACCTCGATATCGGCCCCTTTCGAGAGCTCCAGAATGCCGCCACCGAGCAGTGCGACCATACCGTCCTCTCTCATAAAATCGATTTTTTCGGCATATGTACGGACTGCCGCGAAAAAGACTCAATACATGAAGGTACCTCAACCTCCCCGGTAGGAGAAGCGGTGACTCTCGAGAAGAACTAATTTTTTTTGATTTTAATTAGTAATCGGTACGATTACTATTCTAATAAAACTACAAGGAGTTTCAACATGGAACAACAAAGTCTACCACTATTGGGAGACAAATTCCCGGAAATGCAAGTCAACACGACCCACGGAGTAAAAACACTTCCCAATGATTACAAAGGGAAATGGGTGGTACTCTTTTCGCATCCCGCCGATTTTACACCGGTCTGTACCACCGAGTTCGTCTCCTTTGCCAAAAAAGCGGAGGAGTTCAAAAACTTGAACACCGAACTCATCGGTCTCTCTATCGACCAGGTTTTCAGTCACATCAAATGGACCGAGTGGATCAACGAAAAATTGGACACCAAGATTCCCTTCCCTATCATCGCCGACGATATGGGCCAGGTCTCGAGACAGCTGGGCATGGTTCACCCCGGCAAAGGCACCAATACGGTCCGCGCCGTCTTCGTGATCGACGACAAGGGTTTTCTGCGCCTTCTCCTTTACTACCCCCAAGAGATCGGGCGCAATATGGATGAAATCCTCCGTGCGGTGAAAGCTCTCCAGACCACCGACAAAAACGGCGTCGCCGCCCCTGCGAACTGGCCTAAC
>DSBN01000043.1 GCA_011046055.1 Sediminispirochaeta sp.
CCCGGTTTATCTCCTGCCCCTCCAGCTTCGCCAGCTCGTCGATCTCCTCGAGCTCCAGGAAGGTGAACATCTTCAAAAAGCGAATCACGTCGGCGTCGGCCACGTTCCGCCAGTACTGGTAGAACTCGTAGGGCGAGCAGAGCTCCGGGTCGAGGAAAATCGCGCCCCTCTCGCTCTTGCCCATCTTTTTGCCGTCCGCCCGGGTGACCAGGGGGAAGGTCAGCGCGTAGGCGTCCTCCCCGTCCATACGGCGGATCAGCTCGGTTCCACTCAAGATGTTGCCCCACTGATCGTCCCCGCCGACCTGGACTTTGCAGTTGTAACGCCGGTGGAGGATCAAGAAGTCGTAGGACTGCAGCAACATGTAGTTGAACTCGATGAAGGAGAGCCCCCTCTCCAGCCGCTGCTTGTAGGCCTCGAAGCTGAGCATACGGTTGACCGAGAAGTGCCGACCGATGTCCCGGAGGAACTCGATGTAGTTGAGATCCCCCAGCCAGTCATAGTTGTTGACCATCAGGGCTCGATCGTTGGAGAAGTCGATCAGCTTTGAGGCTCCGTATTTGATGGCCTTTTCGTTTTCCCGGATCTCCTCGATGGTCAGCATCTTGCGCATTTCGGTCTTGCCCGAGGGATCGCCGATCAGACCGGTCCCGCCGCCGACGACCAAGATCGGGCGGTGTCCGTAGCGCTGCAGGTGGGCCAGCGCGTAGAAGGGCACCATATGTCCGATGTGCAGGCTCTTGGCGGTGGGATCGACCCCCACGTAGAAACTCACCGACTCCCGGGACATCAAGTCTCGGAGTGTGTCGATATCGCTGCACTGCTGTATGAATCCTCTTTTTTCCAGTTCTTCCAGCGCTCCGGACATCACGCGTGCCTCCTGTAGTTCGCAATTTCCTCTCTGATCTTGGCGGACAACTGGTCGACGGCCACCCGCTCCTGCTCCATCGAGTCGCGGTAGCGCAGAGTGACGGTATTGTCCTCCTTGGTGTCGTAGTCGATGGTCACGCAGAAGGGGGTGCCCACCTCGTCCTGTCGACGGTAGCGCCGGCCAATCGCCCCGCTCTGGTCGTAGAAGGTGGCGAAGTCCTGGCGCAGGTTCTTCTCTACATCTTTGGCCAGCTCGGCGATGCCGTCTTTTTTGACCAGCGGCAGTACCGCCACCGTCACCGGGGCCACCAGCGGGTGGAAGTGCATCACCGTACGGGTGTCGCCGCCGTCGAGCTCCTGCTCCTCGTAGGCGTCCGAGAGGACCATCAGCACTGAGCGGGTCAGCCCGGCGGAAGTTTCGATGACGTAGGGGACATAACGCTCCTTGGTCTGGTCCTCCAGGTAGGTGAAGTCCTTGCCCGAGTACTCGGCGTGCCGGGAGAGGTCGAAGTCGGTCCGGCTGTGGATACCCTCCAGCTCCTGCCAGCCCATGGGAAACTCGAACTCGATGTCGAAGGCGTCCTTGGCGTAGTGGGCCAGCTCGTCGGGGCCGTGCTGATGAAAGCGGAGCTTGTCCTTGCGAATGCCGAGCTTCTCGTAGTAGTTGATACGCTCGTTTTTCCAATACTCGAACCACTCCTGGTCGGTACCGGGTTTGACGAAGAACTGCATCTCCATCTGCTCGAACTCCAGGGTCCGGAAGATGAAGTTCTTGGTGGTTATTTCGTTGCGGAAAGCCTTGCCCACCTGGGCGATGCCGAAGGGTATTTTTACCCGACTGGTCTGCAGCACGTTTTTGAAGTTGACAAAAATCCCCTGGGCGGTCTCGGGACGCAGATAGACGATGTTGTCTTCGCTCTTGACCGCGCCCATGTAGGTGGAGAACATCAGGTTGAAGTCCCGGGGCTCGGTGAAGGTGCCCTTCTCGCCGCAGACCGGGCAGGCCGCTTCCAGGTCTATCTGGTCGGCCCTGAACCTGCTCTTGCAGTTGCGGCAGTCCACCAGGGGGTCGGAAAAGTTGTCCACGTGTCCCGAAGCCTCCCAGGTACGGGGGTGCATCATGATGGCCGCATCCAGACCGACGATGTTGTCGTGCAGCTGGGTCATCTCCCGCCACCAAAACCGCTGTACGTTGTTCTTGAGCTCCACCCCCATGGGACCGTAGTCCCAGGCTCCGGTCAATCCGCCGTAGACCTCGCTGCTCTGATATACAAATCCCCTTCGCTTACACAGGGAGACCAGTTTGTCCATCGTTACTTCCGCCATTTTATACCTCGCTTCTCAATATGGAAATTACACGGTCGATTCGTTCCAGGGTCTTTTCGACCCCCAGCAGCCGGATCGAGCCCAACAGGGGCGGCGAGACCCGGCTTCCGGTCACGGCGACTCGAATCGGCATCATCATCGCACCCAACTTTACTTCCAGCTCCTCGGCCTTGGTCCGCAGCAGCTCCTCGGTCCTCTCCTCCCCCCGTGACTCGAACTCGGCGATGATCCCCCGCGCCGCTTCGAGCACCTCCAAGGTCTTCGCCGCGTCGAGCTTTTTGGGGATCACCTCGTCGAGTTTGTATTCGGTGACATCCTGGAAGAGAAAACGGGAGAGCTCGGAGATATCTTTCAAAAAATGGAGCCGCTCCTTCATCAGGGGCATCATATCACGAATGATCTTCATCTCCCCCTCGGTGGGAGGGTCACCAACGATATTCTCAGCTTGCATATAGGGCAGAAGCAGCTCGATCAGCTCCTCGGTGCTCTTCTCCCGGATATACTGGCCGTTGAACCACTCCAGCTTTTTATAGTCGAAGACCGCCGGCGCTTTGCTGAGCTTCTCCAGGCTAAAGAGCCGCTCCAACTCCTGCCGACGGAAAAACTCCCGTTTGTCGTCGTAGGACCATCCGAGGAGGGTTATATAGTTCAACACCGCTTCGGGCAGGTAGCCCTGACGGCGAAACTCGATCACCGAAGTGGCCCCGTGCCGTTTGGAGAGTTTCCGCCCGTCCTTGCCCATCACCATCGGCAGGTGGCAGTACCGCGGAACCGGCCAGCCGAAGGCCTGGTAAAGCAGCACATGGAGGGGCCCCGAGGGAATCCACTCCTGGGCCCGCATGATGTGGCTGATCTCCATCAGGTGATCGTCCACCACGTTGGCCAGGTGGTAGGTGGGGTATCCGTCTGACTTGAGCAGGACCGGATCAGGGGGGATGTCTTTGTTCTTTTTTTTCATCTCCCCCAGCAGGATATCTTCGAAGACGGTGCTTCCCTCCAGGGGTACTTTGAAGCGCACCACCGGCTTGATTCCCTGCCTAAGATACTCCTGCCGCTCTTCCTCGCCGAGGTTCCGACAGTGTCGATCGTAGCCTTGGCCCTTTTTCTCCCGCTTCTGCTCCTCCCGCAGCTTCTCCAATCTCTCGGTGCTGCAGAAGCAGTGGTAGGCATGCCCGCTGTCGATCAGCTGCTGGGCGTACTCCTGATAGAGTTCTATCCTCTCGGACTGTACGTAGG
>DSBN01000036.1 GCA_011046055.1 Sediminispirochaeta sp.
CCTCTATCCTCAGCAGCTGTTCCTCATCGAGACCTCCGGTTGCTTCCTTGCGGTAACGGCTGACAAAGGGGACCGTAGCCCCTTCGGCGAAAAGCCGGGCCGCGGCGGCGACCGAACGCGGCTGCAGCTGCAGCTCTTGGGCGCAAATTTTCCGATGTACATCCAAGGCGTAATACTCTTCCATGACAATCCAATATAAACCCTTCCTCGGCTCAATACAACTATGCTAAAATGTGCAGTATGGGTATGAGCAGAGATAAAGAGAGATATCGCCGGCAGCTACTGATTGACGGGTGGGGTGATGAAGCTCAAGGAAAAGTAGCCCAATCTTCGGTCACCGTTGTCGGCGCCGGGGGGCTCGGCAGCGCCGCCTTGCTCTACCTGGCCGCCGCCGGAGTCGGCCGCATCAGGATCATCGACAGTGACGAGCTAGCCTTGTCGAACTTGAACCGACAGGTCCTGTACGGCGACAGGTATATAGACGGAAAAAAAGCGGAGCACGCCGCCGCCAGACTCTCCGAGCTGAATCCAGATATTGAAGTCGAAGCCCTGCCGACCCGGCTGACCGCCGAGAACATAGAGCAGCACCTCCCGGCGGAGGGACTCTTGGTGGACTGCCTGGACAACTTCGAAACCCGCTTCCTGCTCAACCGTCACGCGGTCAAACACGGCCTCCCCCTGGTCCACGCCGGGGTCGAGGGGATGTACGGGCAGCTGACCTGCGTATTTCCCGGAGAAACTCCCTGCCTGGAGTGCCTTTTCTCGAGCAGCAAAGGCAGCCTGCACGCTGCGCTGCCGCGGGAGATCCCGGTGCTCGGGGCCGCGGTGGGTACCATGGGCTGCCTCCAGGCCCTGGAGGCGCTCAAGATAATCACCGGACTCGGCACGACGCTGAGAAACCGGCTCCTGGTCTTCGACGGTCTGCACGCCCGCTTCGACGAAGTAGAGATAAAGCGAGACTCCCGCTGCGCGGTCTGCGCCCCCTAAAGGCTACTCGAGGGCTTCTATCGAATACAGAGCCCCGTTTTCCTCGTCCGTCAGCAGCCATAGTCTCCCGTCCGGCCCGGTACGCACGTCCCGTATCCGCCCAATACGCCGATCCAGCAAGACCTCCTGACCTATCACCTCCTCGCCCCGGAGTTCGACCCGACGCAGGTGCCGTCCCGCCAGGGCACCGACAAAGAGGTCGCCCTGCCACTGGGGAAAAAGCCCTCCCGTGTAAAAAGTCATTCCCGAAGGGGCGATGGACGGGGTCCAGTACAGCAGGGGCGGCTCGATCCCCGGCGCCTCGAATCCGATGCCGATGCTTCCTCCGCGGTACTCCTGGCCGTAGGTGACCCTCGGCCAGCCGTAGTTTGCCCCGGGACGGATAATATTTACCTCATCCCCTCCCCGCTCGCCGATGCTCATATAGATGGTCCCGTCGGGGGCGAAGACTATTCGCGAACCGAAGTGCATTCTGGTGTCGCTGAAGCGGGGGAGTCAGTACAGAACCTCCCCGTCAGTGAGACGGGTTCCATCCAGGCGGGCGCGGTAGAGCGCTGTCCCAGCTCCCCCAGGCCCGGCCATCGCGTAGGACAAATAGACCAGCCGGTTGCGCTGAAAATCCGGGTGCAGACGAACGTCCAAGAGCCCGCCCTGCCCCGCGGCGTATACCTCAGGAACCCCGTGAATGTTCTGCAGCTCACCGTCCCTGTAGAGCAGGAGCCGCCCCGGCCATTCGGTGATTAGTACGCCTCCGTCTGGCAGAAAGTCCATCGCCCAGGGGTGGTCCAAGCCTTCCACGACCCGACGCAACCGAAACTCCGCCTGCTCCGATTCAACTATCTCCGCCCCGCTCTGGGCGTAGAGAGAAAACGACACAACAAAGAAAAAAAGCATCACCAGCAAAGGCCGTCCGGCCTTCATGAGAATAGATTGCAACATCTTCCGCCTCCCCGCCTTGCTCAAGGCTTTCGCGCTACTCGGCCAGCACCCGGTTTCGCCCTTCTTCCTTGGCCCTGTAGAGGAGTTCGTCGGCGCGGTTCACCAGCTCGATGCTGCTCTCATCCTCTCGCAGCGAAGAGACTCCAGCGCTGAGGGTGATCCGTAGCTCCTCGGTGCCGAACCCGTGGGCGTCCACTTTTTGTCGGATTCTCTCAACGATATTTTTTGCCCGCCTGGAAGTAGTCCGCGAGAATATAATCAAAAACTCCTCGCCGCCGTATCGACCGATCACATCATCGTCGCGTAGCTCCTGCTTCATAATAATGGCTGTATCCCGCAGTACCTCGTCTCCGCTCTGGTGACCGTAGTCGTCGTTTATTTTTTTAAAAAAATCCAGATCCAACATAGCCACCGACAGGGGGGAGTGGTACTCCTGGACCCGGGCGACCTGCTCCTCCAGCAGCCGGTGAACGTGCTTGTGGTTGTAGAGTTCGGTAAGCCCGTCGGTCACCGCCATCCGTTCCAAGCTTCGGCGCTTCTCCTCCAACTCCTCCATCAACAGGTAGGTTCTGATATTGGCCTTGATTCGAGCCATAAAGAGATTCGAGTCGAAGGGCTTGATCAGGTAGTCGTTGGCGCCGGCTGAGAGGATGTTGCTCACCGTTTTGATATTGTCGATCGACGAGACGGCGATGATCACGCACTGCGAAGAGCGCCGTCGATACTGGAGAATCAGCTCCTCCCCGGATATCCCGGGCAGAATAATATCCACCAGGACCAGCTGGTATTTTTTCCGGCTCTCTATAAACTTCTTTGGGGTCTTGAAATAGTCCACATTGAAGACCCCGTTCAGATCGAAGAGTTTTTTTATAATGTTCAGAGAGGTTTGGCTGTCGTCAAGGACCGCGATATTCAGGTGCTTCAGCTTACGCCCCAGATCCTGGTTGAAGTAGAGCGAATCGAGGTACTTCTGAAACATATCGTAGGAGATCTCTTTTTTCAGGAGGTAGTCCAGGATTCCCCGACGAAAGTAATGCTCCCGGAGAGCCGCCGAGTCCGCCCCGGTGACCAGGATCACCGGAATATCCGGAGTATCGGTCTCGTAGAGCAGGTCCAAAAAATCGTTGGCCGACTCCTCGCCGAGTTCCACGGCGCTGATAATGAGATCGATCTCTTGCTCTTCCACAATATCCACAGCTTCATCGACACTTCACGCCGGAATATAGGAGAGCCCGTGCTGTTCGACAATACTCTCCATCACCGTTTGAAAAAAGCCGCTCCGCTCTAAGTGCAGTACGTTCATCGGCCCAATTTACCACAGTTCAGCCGACTTGTCTCCTCGGCTATATAGCGTTTTGGGTATTTTTTCGGCGATTAGAGCCGCTGAGATCCACCAGCTAAGAATCAGCCTCTTCGAAGCTCAAAGAAAAAAACACACCTTTCGGTGTGCTTTTTTCGGGCTGGGCAGATTTGAACTGCCGACCCCTTGTCCCCCAGACAAGTAC
>DSBN01000266.1 GCA_011046055.1 Sediminispirochaeta sp.
ACATCCGGTGGCCTCACTGGTCTCCTTTTACAACGGCAACCCGGACAAAAAAAACTACCGCCGCTTTCATATCAAGAGCCTCAACGGCAAGATCGACGACTACGCGGCCATCCGCGAAGCGGTGGCCCGTCGCTATACCCGGGTCTTGAACGAAAACTTAGAGCAACCACAGCTGATCGTCATCGACGGAGGCCGGGGGCAACTGAACGCCGCACTGGGGGTGCTGAAAATCCTGGGGCTGCCGGATATCCCGGTCATCGGCCTGGCCAAGCAGCACGAGGAGATCTACACCCCCCACGGCGAGGAACCGATTCGGCTGCCCGAGGGGGCCGAAGGGCTGCGGGTCCTGCAGGCGGTTCGCGACGAGACTCACCGCTTCGCCACTACCTTCAACCGGGGCCTGCGCAAGAAAGATCTGAGCCTGCAGAGCCTCGAACGGATACCCGGCATCGGTCCGAAGCGAGGCAAAAAGCTGCTGGAGGCCTTCGGTTCGATCGAGGCGATCAGAGAGGCAAACGCGGAGCAGATAGCCGAGAGAACCGGTTTCTCCGGGGACTTGGCCTTCGAGATTAGTCGGAGGATGGCTGAGAACAGTTCGAAAAAAAGTTGAACTAAAATTTGACAAGCGAGCGGGCTTGAGTTACATTTAAATCAGCAAGGAGGTAATAGAGCATTCGAACTTCTTTGTGAGGAGCTTTATCTATGACACCACCTTACAGCGAGGGCCGGATTTGAGATCCGGCAAGGCAAAAGTGTTCTTTTAGTAATTTTTTAACCAGTGAGACCTGGTTAGTGTAGAACCGAGTTTTACTCGGGTCTACTTGGCCAGGGTCCCTAAAAGCCGGCGTTGAGGCCGGCTTTTTTTATGAAGAATAGTGTAGATGAAATAGTCGAGCAGCAGTGCTTCTACCTCCCCCCTCTGTTCCCTTGCTCGTCCGTCGAAATCGGCGATCAGGGCGATGATCTTCTCTATATCAGCGGTGGAGAAGTTGCGGCAGGCTTCCATGTAGTTGTTTTGATTTCGTTTGCCCAGCAGGGGGATGCTGCGAAATGCCTCATCGGGGGCAAAGTTTCTCTCCAGCATCCGGGAGAGTTTGAGCAGGCGGCGGAATTGCCACAGCAGGCCGCCGAAAATCTGTACTCCGTTGCTCTGGCCGCTGAGGGTGATTTTGTGTAGTACCTCCAGGGCGCCGGGAAGGTCGCGGCGGCTGATTCGATGGAAGAGGGAGAAGACATTCTCCTCCTTGCTGTGGTAGATAAAGACTTCGATATCGTCGGCGTTCAATCGTCGTCCCGCACCGTAGTAGAGAATCAGTTTGTCGGCGGCGTTTTTCATCTCCAGGGTGTTGTTCTCCACCAGATCCAGGAGCATCTCTACCGCCTCGTCTTCGATGTCGATTTCAGCCCGGCGGAAGTAGCTCAGAAGCCATTGTCGCTTCTTGTTCTCAAAGAGCTCGAAAAAGGTCTTCCGTTGCGCCTTGGGCACCTTTTTGTTGATGGCGGCGGGGGAGCGGTACTCCGAGGTGAGGAGAAATATCGTCGCCGAGGGGTCGGGCTTGGTCAGATACTCGGCCAGCTCCTGCTGTTCCGGCTTTTTCAGCTCTTCGATATTGTAAATCTGCACAAACTTGTACGAGGAGAATAGAGCCCCGTTTCTCAGTAGGGAGACTACCTCGGAGACCGGGGTCTGCCCGGCGTAGAAGCGGTGGTTCTCCGCTTCCTCGGAGCTCTGATCCTGATAGCTCTGAAGGATCTGCTCGACAAATTCCCGTTTCTCGCCCTCCTCCGGTCCTACAAGAAGATACACAGGGGCTGGTTTTTTCATGGGGCTTCTTCCTCCATCCCTTTATTTGTCATAAATTGTCGTAAAATCAGTCGTAAGCGCGGAAAATATAGACGAGTTTACCAAGGATGTGGACGTGTTGTGAATAGATGGGGGGGTAGATGGGGTTCTCTGCTTTCAGTTTGATGCGATTTTTCTCACGAAAGTACTTTTTCAGGGTCACCGCCTCGTCGTTTACCCGGGCGACCACAATGTCGCCGTTCTCGGCGGTATTTTTTTGCGCAAAAATCGCCGTATCCCCATCGAGGATGCCCGCGTCTATCATGCTGTCGCCTCTGACGTTGAGGGCGAAAAATTTGCCGGTGCTGAGGACCGAAGAGGGGAGCCGCAGGATGCGTTCGAAGTTCTCTTCGGCGAAGAGCGGTTTGCCCGCGGCGACATTGCCCAGCAGCGGGACCTCAATGAGCTCTTCCTTCTCTTCATCGGGAGGGCTCACCAGCTCCAGGGCTCGAGAGCGGTTAAAGTCGCAGCGAATCTTCTCTTTTTTTTCCAGGGCTCTGACGTGGTCGAAGGCGGCCTTCACCGAGATCTCGAACTCCGAAGCGATCTCACGCATACTGGGAGGGTAGCCGTGGGAATCTACGAAACGACCGATGAAGTCGAGTACCTGTTTCTGTCGCTGGGTCAGCTGTTTCATCCCGGCTCTATTTTTCCTTCATTATCCCGTATTTTTTTATCTTGCCGTGGAGGTTGCTGGGGTAGACTCCCAAGGACTCGGCGGTCTGAGATATGTTGAAATCGCACTCTCTGAGCCGCTCCTCGATCAGGCGCCGTTCGAAATCAGCCTTGGCCTGAGCTAACCGCATCCCTTGGTATCGCTGCATATCCGTCGGGGTCTGGTTCTGCTTTTTTTCTCCGAGAAAATGATCCACCATCTCCGCGGTGATTTCCTGCTCGTCGGTCATAATGTTAATACGTTCGATGAAATTTTTCAATTCCCGAATGTTTCCGGGCCAGCGGTAACGTCGCAGCCGGTCCAGGGCCTCGGGGGTGAAAGGTCGGGGGGCGTCGTCGGGGCGTTTCCGGTACTTGCGCATGAAATAGGTGATGAGCTTCTCCAGATCATCCTGGCGATCCCTGAGGGGCGCCACGTGGATCGGCACCACGTTGAGCCGAAAGAAAAGATCTTCCCGAAACTTCCCCTGGCTGATCAGCTCGGGGATGTTCTTGTTGGTTGCCGCGATCAGGCGTACGTCGACGCTCAGGGACTCCTCGCCGCCGATTCTCTCGAAGCGCTGCTCCTGGACGGCGCGAAGGACCTTCGCTTGGGCGCTGAGGGACATATCGGCGATTTCGTCGAGAAAGAGGGTTCCCCCGTCGGCCAGCTCGAACTTTCCCTTACGCCGGCCCACCGCGGAGGTGAAGGCTCCCTTTTCATGACCGAAAAGCTCGCTCTCCAGCAGAGTGTCCGGGATGGCCGCGCAGTTCAACTCGACGAAGGGCCGTTCGGATCGGCTGCCGCGCCGGTGGATCTCTCGAGCGACCAGTTCTTTGCCGGTGCCGTTCTCCCCGGTGATAAGGACTTTTGCCTCGGAAGCGGAGCTCTGTTCGATTCGGTGCCACACC
>DSBN01000095.1 GCA_011046055.1 Sediminispirochaeta sp.
ATTCCACCAAGCATTCTTCTCCTGCTCACTAATATCGGTAGTCATCTGGCGGGAAAGAAAGAGATATCCATTGGAAAAGAGATTCAACCCCTGTTCCAACCGTAATACTCCGCTGGCAACCAGATGCTCTTCTAAACTCTCTTTTGATAAGTAAAAAAGGGCGGTTCCTCTCTTTTGCTCCATACCATCAAAGAGGGGGAATTTATAAATCAGTTGCTCGCTCTCCTCTTCGATGAGAATATCCCACTCAGTGTCGTTTTCTATATGCAAATCCGTAAGGGACGGTCCACCGTCCTCTTCGTTCAAAATTTTGTAGATTAGCCTGTACTGCCCCTGCCTTTCGATATCCTCATCTCTGGTGCTGTAGTGGATTCTATTCATCTGATCGATAAACCTGACATAAAGAAGCCCAGGTAATTCAGCAGATAGGCTATCAAAAAGATTGTTATGGGTAAAAATGTACTCTTTATCCCAATTGGGGCTGAAGACTTTCTGCACATCCACTTCAGCCAAGACCGACGAAAAGTGTTCCAAGTTCCGTTGATGGAACTTCACTACCTCCCTTTCTTTGTCCTCGAGTCTTTGTAAGTAGAATTCAGTCACTCTTTGATTGAAAAATTTTGTCTCGATATACTCAAAAAGCCCCGAGTATGCGAGATAGGCAAACCCCGTGACTAGTACAATTGAGACGAGTAAACTGACTGAGATTCTCTGCGCGTTTGTCATCTTCGCTTCACAACCTTATTCTACTCCGAAAGGGCCGGAATATCTATATTTTCGGCAATGATATAATGATATCTGAGCATAAAAAAGGGGCTCACGATTGTGGCCCCTTTACGCTGATAATTGATATATTGTTACTCTTTTTCCTCTTCCGGCCTGCTTTCACCAGCATCCTCCGCGGAAGCATCTCTTGCGCTATCGTTCTCAGTGGATTTTTCCGCCTCCGTCCGTGCTGTCTCTTCGCTGCTTTCCTCACTTACCACTTCAGTTTCTTCTTTCACCGCTTCGACTTTCTTGGGTTTTGCCTTCTTTGGCTTGTTTACCAGTTCACTTTCTACCAGTTCCAGTAGTACCATTTCCGCGGCATCACCCTTTCGATATCCCAGCTTCAAAACTCTGGTATAACCACCAGGCCGCTCCTTGTATCGTGGCCCGATCTCGTTGAATAGTTTGGCAACTATTTCCTTGTCCAGAATATCTTTAGCGATTACCCTTCTATTGTGCACGCTGTCCTCTTTGGCTCTGGTGATCATTTTCTCCGCCGTTCTTCTGATTGCCAAAGCCTTCGCCTTCGTCGTTTTTATCCGCTCGTATCGAAAAAGGGAAGTGGTCATATTCCTGTGTAGAGCCTTACGATGGCTGGCCTTTCTTCCTAATCGGTTAAACCCAATTTTATGCTTCATCTTTCTCGTCCTTATTACGCTGGAGTTTTGTTGATGTTTTGAGAACGCTGTAGTCAGTCATTCCCAGACTCAAGTTCCACTCTTTCAGTTTTTCCTTGATTTCGTTTAAGGATTTCTTCCCGAAGTTCCTTGTCTTGGCGATCTCCTCTTCCGTCTTTCTGGTCAGATCACCGATGCTTCTAATGTTTGCATTTTTCAGGCAGTTGCTCGAACGAACCGATAGCTCTAGCTCCTCCACCGGTGTGTTGAGTATCGCACGGATCTTCTCCTCTTCCTCGTCCACGTCCTCATCACCATTGATCGAATCTTCGTCGAAGTTTATAAAAATTGTGAAGTGATCCTTGGCGATTTTTGCCGCTTCGGCCAGTGCATCTTCGGGACTCACACTACCATCAGTGCTTATCTCAAGAATGAGCTTATCAAAGTCATTCCTTTGCCCCACCCTGGTGTTTTCAGAATGGAACTTCACTCTCTTGATCGGTGAGAACACCGCATCAACGGCGATGGTGCCTATCTCCTCGATATACTGCTCGTTCAATTCGGAAGGGATGTAGCCGCGACCTATATCGATCTGGATCTCCATATCAACATGACCCTTCTTCATCATTGTCATTATGTGCAGGTCTTTGTTGAGGACCTCGATATCGTTCCCCTTCTCGATGTCAGCTCCGGTAATCTCTCCTGCTCCCTTCAACTCCAGGTGTATAAGTTTCTGCTCCGATTCATCGGGCACACGGAGGTTCAAAGCTCTCAAATTGCTGATCACTACCGGTGTATCTTCGACCACCTCGGGTATGGGCTCAAACTCGCTAGAAATAACATGCGCGGTTCCCTCCTGGTCGTAGGAGGTAATTTTTACCGCCGTAATAGCATAACCTTGAATTGAGGACAGCAGTATTCGTCGCAGGGTGTTACCGATAGTAGTTCCATACCCTCTTTCAAACGGATAGGCGATGAACTTTCCATAGTTCGACCCCGTCTCACCGTGTTCAAAGGTAATTCCCTTCGGCTTTTTAAATCCTTTTAATAGATTCTTTCGCGCCATGTAATCTCCTACCTAGAATATAGCTCGACGATTAGCTGCTCGTTTATTTCCGCAAGGTCGCTGACATCAGCTTTGCGGGGATAGGCTTTTATCGTGCCCTTCATTGAATCGGGGTCTAGTTGGAGCCAAGGAGAAACCCCGGACTTGGAGTACTCCTTCAAGCTCTCTTTAATTGTGTGGAGCTTGCGGCTCTGTTCCTTTACCTCGACCACGTCATCTTGCTTGACAATGAAAGATGGTATGGTAACCCTTTTCCCATTGACCCTCACATGGCCATGGGAGACGATTTGACGGGCCTGTTTTCTGGAGGAGGCAAAATGCATCCGGTACACGGTATTGTCCAGTCGTCTCTCGAGCATGGTCAGGAGGTTTTCACCGGTTTTTCCGGGCAACCTATCGGCCTCGTCGAAAAATATTTTGAACTGCTTCTCCAACATCCCGTACATTCTCTTCAACTTCTGCTTCTCCCGCAGCTGTAGACCGTAGTCCGATACCTTTCTCTGCCTGTATCGCGGGTCCTTACCAGGAGGTGAAGCCTTCTTCGCGATGGGGCACTTACCGGTGTAACAACGTTCACCTTTGAGAAACAACTTCGTGCCCTCGGCGCGGCACAACCTGCATGATGGTCCTGTATATCTTGCCATACGTAGCCTCTCTAAACTCTTCTACTCTTTCTTGGTCGACAACCATTGTGCGGGATGGGGGTGACATCCCGAATACTCTTTACATTCAAGCCTAAGTTACCGAGTGATCTGATAGCGGATTCTCTGCCAACTCCCGGTCCCTTTACAAACACGTGCACATCACGAAGGCCGTAGTCAATAGCCTTTTTTGCCGCGGTCTCCGCGGTAGTCTGTGCCGCGTAGGGAGTAGATTTTTTGGCTCCTCGAAAACCCAATCCCCCCGCGCTCGCCCAGGATACCGCATTTCCTTGCAGATCAGTGATTGTAACAA
>DSBN01000164.1 GCA_011046055.1 Sediminispirochaeta sp.
GCCGTACCCGGCTGTTTTCATTGTTTCGAGTGCTGCGAAGCAGCATGAGAAACTATTACGAAAATAGCCGTACCCGGCTATTTTCGTTGTTTCGGTTGCCGCGAAGCGGCATGAGAAACTAATCTAAAATTGCCGTCCTCGGTAGTTCATTGTTCCATGTGCCGCCGGGCGGCTTGAGAAACTACAAAAACGAAGCGATTATGTTCTTGTCCATCACGTAGCAGGTCGGTTCGGTGTGATCGATCTCCGGTACCCGCTCGATCTTCAAGTTTGGATAACGGCTGAGGATCTCACGTTCCACTCCCGAGGCTACCTGGCTGCGCGTCTCATTGAGCTTGTTGTGAAAAACCGTCTCGATGGGCAGTTTCAGCTCGTGTATCCCCTGGAGCAGACGCTCTGACTCTTTCAACGACAGGTAGTCGGGGTTGAAAACTACGCAGATGCGGTTATGCTCGCCTTCCAGCGCGTCCTGCACCGACTGGTAGCGCCGTCGCATTTCCCAGAGCTTGACCATCACCCGATCCTCATCCTCGGTGTAGGCGAGCTTGGTCCCCTTCTCGCTGTATTTTCCGGTGATTTTGTGGATGGTGTAGCGTTTCTCCAAGATCTGCTGACGGATCTTTATCAGCCGTTCGATCCAAGCAACGGTGATCCGCGGAAGGGCAAGAATACGAAGGGTCAGGCCGGTGGGCGGAGTGTCGAAGATTATATAGTCGAAATTTTTCTCTTCCTCCGTCAGAATCCGCTGCAGGGCGGTCAGGGCGGCGTACTCCTCGACCCCCGGGGAGTACTTCAGAATGTTGAAGTAGTCGTCCATGTTGAAGACACTGAGGTAGTTGTAGACCTCGTTGAGAATGGACATATTCGCCTCGATGTACTCTTCGGCGGATTTTTCCAGATTGGTCTCCTGCAGGTAGAGATTGGTCTTTTTAAAACGTTTCTTCTTGTGACTCAATTCCTCGTGGAAAATATCGCCCAAGTTGTGGGCCGGATCAAATGAGACGGCCAAGACCCGTTTGCCGCTCTCGGCCAGCTGCCAAGCCACCGCCGAGGAGAGGGTAGATTTGCCTACCCCACCCTTTCCCGTCATAAAAATAGTCTTCATGAGTTAAGCCTTTATTTCAGCATGTCATAATTAATCGATATCGAGCATGCTGGCCATGTCGGCCATGGAGTCGAAGCTGTTCTTCGCCCTCTCGTTGAGAACCTTTATCTCGTGTTCCAAATGGGGAAGGAGCTCCGCCGCCACGAAAGACGGGGGCGACGGAACTCCGGTAAACGAACCCATCAGCAGGAGCACAAAAAGATTTTCCAGCTCTTTTTGCTCGAACTCGGTCACCTCGGTGACCTTCGACCGATGGGACTGATCCATGGCGGAGAAGAAGAAGCGAATGTAGCCGAACAGCTTTTTTAAGAAAGTCAAATCTTCTCCCCGCCTTGGCTTGTTTAGGCCTCAGAGCTCAGAGGCTTGTTCTTGTACTTGAGAAAATCGATGATGAAGACAAAGTTCATGATCAACATCACGATCTCGATAATCAAGACCACGATACCGGTGGTCGGGTTGGCCTGGATAGTACCGGGCAGCACCACCGTGGAGAACCAAATAATAGCGGCGGTAACGGTGATCCAAAGCAGGTACGCCGGGATCAGCACCATGTTGGCCTTGGATTTGAGCCTCTTGGTGACCCAAGCCGCACCGGTGAGCAGAGCGATGGAGGCGATCAGCTGGTTGGCCGAACCGAAGGAGGGCCACAGGATGCTGAAGCTGCCGCTCCAAGCCAGATAAATACCGATAGCAGCGGGGATGGTCGAGGCGATCCAGCGGTTGGTCAGGAAGTTGTAGGCCCCTTCGTTTTTCTCCTTCAAGGGAAGAAAAATCTCCGAAAGGGTGTAGCGTCCCAGACGGTTGGTAGTATCCAAAGTGGTCATGGCGAAGGAGGCGACCCACATACCGGCGATGACCTTGACGATCTCCGTCGGCAAGAAGCGGAGCCAGGTGCTCTCAACCATGGCCGCGTAGGAGTTGGTGAAGGTCGAAGCGGCGCCGTAACTGGCGTTCATAGCCGCGGCGTAGGTGTCGCCCCAGTTGGCGGCGGTCAGCTCCTGACCGGCTCCCTGGATGACACTGAGACCAAAGCTGGATACGGAAATAATAACGATGGTCGAGAGAAAACCCTCGGTGAGCATCGAACCGTAGCCGATGGGCAGACCGTGGCTCTCCTTCTCCAGCTGCTTGGAGGAGGTACCGGAACCGACCAGGGCGTGAAAACCCGACAGAGAACCACAGGCGATGATCAGGGGGATCACCGGCCAGAAGGGAGAGGGTTTACCGCCGGAGACGATCGGAGCGAATGAGGTGAAGGCCGGTGCGGTAAAGCCGGTGAAGCTGAAGACCGCCGCGAGCGCGCCGATGGCCAGACCTATGTACAGCAGCCAGGAGTTCAGGTAGTCGCGTGGCTGCAGCAGCACGTTGACCGGGATCGCCGAGGCGATGATGATGTAGAAGAACATCACCAACATCCAGGTGCCGTAGGAGGCGTTCACCGGGAACATGTATCCGCCGATAATAGCCAGCACCAGCAGGGCGATACCTATAAGGGTGGCCACCGTGAAGTTCATCTTCATCCGGTACAGGAGCACCCCGAGGATCAAGGCCGCCACCAGTTTGAGCAGGTAGGCGCTGGGGACCGAACCGTTGCCGATGAACATGTTGCCCAGGACCGCGCCGAAGGCGCCGATCACCAGGATCAAGAGGAAGAAGACCAGCCAGTAGAAGGTCCTGCCGGTTCGTTTGGCGATGACATCGGAGGCCACGAACTGTACCGATCGACCATCGTAGCGTACCGAGGCCATCAGTGCCAGGTAGTCGTGTACCGCGCCGATGAAAATATTACCGAACCATACCCAGAGCAGTCCGGGAACCCATCCCCAGGCCATTGCCAGAACCGGACCGACGATCGGTGCGGCACCGGCAATGGATGCGAAGTGGTGCCCGAACAGGACTGGAGCTTTCGCCGGAACGTAGTCGACTCCGTCGAACATACGTTTCGAAGGGGCTTCCGACTCGTCGGAAGCCTTGACCACATCCCGCTCGAGCTTTTTGCCGTAAGTGAGATACAGCAGTACGTAGACGGCAATTCCGACCACGACAATTAAAGTAGTCATACACAAACCTCCCGTGAAATATATAGCTCCATTAAAATACAAGAGCCTCTCAACGTCAAGCTTTTTTATTGATTATCAAATTTGTCATAAACTCTTATTCAGACAATAGCTCCGAGCAATTCTCAATTTGGAAGTCTAATGACTTCCAAATTGAGAATTTGCTTCATTTGCATAGCAATGATTTGTGTTTCTAACTGTTGGAGGCATTCTCATTTTGGAAAGTGCAAGTGCA
>DSBN01000326.1 GCA_011046055.1 Sediminispirochaeta sp.
CGGTAGGAGAGACCCAACAGGTAGGCACCAATGGTTGGAACACCGCTGTCGGGAATACCGAAGAGGTCGGCAGCGTTGATATCGTCCCAGCCGGCTTGGCCGTAGATACTCATCCCCCGAAACGGTGCGTACGCGGCGTCCAGGACAATATGCATGTTATGGTGCCCGACCACCGCATTGTGCCAGCTGAACACCGGAAACAGGTCGCCCAGATGCAGCGCGTTGTTCTCCCGCGCCGCCACATGGGCCGAAGTGACGCCAAAACGGAAGCGGTCCCAGGAAAAGATGAAACGGTGCATACTGTTGAAAATGATCGTACGGCCGAAGTCGTATACCTCCGGTTCGGGCCTCTCATCTATGGTGGGTAGTACTTCCGCCGTCCCGCCTGGCCCATTGGTCACCTGCCGGTTCTCCAGAGTGGCGAAATAGGAGGTCATTGTGAGCGGCCCGAGCGAGTATCTATAGGTAAAGGCGTCCAACCAGGGCAAGCGCGCGCTGGGGAGAAAGCTGTTGAAATCGGCGTCCCCGTAGTGGACCGGAGCCCGTCCGAACCACCCTTCGAAACCGCCGCCGCGCCAGGCCAGGTAGCCGGAGCGAAGAAAGTAGTTTTCGATTTTGAATGGATCGTCTTCGGTGTAGGCGAACAGGTTAGATTCTGGGGAGGTGTTATGTAGGTATTCCCGCTTAATTCCAGCGGAGATATGCATTCCCGAGGAGCCAGTTTTTCCCGCCCACAAAGCCAACTTGGCCATGTCGGGAAACTCGACAAATCGGTGGTAAAAATCGAAGGGAAATCGATAGTGAGCCACCGGATCCTCTCCTCCGGCTTCAACTGGAGGGCTGTCGTCGGAAAAAAGAGCAGCTCCCTTGAGGCTGTACTCATGCCCCTGAACCACCCGATTGGGTGCATAGTTCAGAGCTCGACGGTATTCCCGCAGCATGGGTAGGAGTTGCCTTGACTGGTCGCTCTCATCGCCACTGATATTGTCAATCAAGCGACCGGCAAGCTCGTGAATATCCGCGGTTGAGAGAGGAAAAGATGCGGGTGGAAAAACATACCCAGCTCGGTTATAGATGGCTACGAGTTCAGAGACCTCTCTATCATCGGGCATATACAGAGGATAGGCGAAGAGCTGGGGCAGAGAAACGATAAACAAAATTGTTGAGAAAAGGAAAACCGTACTAGTCCGATGGATCACCTTTTCCATGTCATTCCTCGCTTCTCACGCTTCTTTAGTAGTGATGTCCCAATCCGATGAAGATTTCGTAGATAGAGCCCCCGTCCCTCGGTGCTGAACCGCCTAAGCTTGCACCGTCCACCAAGGCCTCCACATCCACACCCACGGATACTCGCAAGTAGATAGATCTAGCATTTTTTAAAAATGCAAATCCCTCGAGTCCCGCACCGTACCATCCGCGGTTCAGATTGAACGCTCTCCCCTCCTCTTTTATCAAAGCATAATCAAAAAAGGGGGATATGTGCCCTTCGAACCATCGATCGAGAAACCAAATCCACATATTCACCGGCAGCTCAAAATTTAGAAAGACTCCAGCCTCACCCTCTACTCTGGAGTCCATGATTCCTCTGATAGGCTCACCGGCGTCTTCCTTGACATCATTGAACCTATAAAAACCTACCATTCGTCCGGAAAAACCACCCCAGTCAAAAGCATGATGTGACTCGAGTTCCAAATCGAGGTTACTCAACCACAGTTCCCTATCGAAGTTGTACCTGAGATTCTGATCGAACTTCAGTGATAGACCATCTCGAAAATTGCCCAGCCAATCCACTCGACCAAAGGAAAAGCCGTGTTTTGCCCCCAACTCAAACCCTCGACGCTTTTCGCTGAGCTGACCGAAGGGTTTGTAAGCATAATTTACCAAGGCAGCTACATTGTAGTTAGGATCAAGGAGCATGGGAAAAGTTCCATTCAGGGGGAAGGATATCCCAGGATTTGCGGTGCTCTTCATATAGAAGCCATCGGGATCTTCGCGTTCCTTTTCGTTCAGATAAAAGTAATGATCACCAGCGATTTGCCAAGTGAAGTCGGTCATTGGAATACCAACGGACAAGCCCAAACGGCTGGTATTCTGCAGCAGCCGCTCATCACCGTAATCTATTAGCGAGATATCCTCATCGACCTTGAACATCCACTCGTAGCCCGCGAAATAAAGCGGGATATCAAAACCTCCGTTTACCGAGTATTTCGAATCAAAATCCTCGTCCTCCATAAAGACTTTGACATAATCCAGATTGACCTCAAGAGTCTCCATTCCGCCGAGAAAATTGTAGTTCCTCCCCCGAAAGCTTAAGAGTAGTCCCTCATTCGAATCGTACTTGGGATACGGCAGGGCGATATAGTTCCAGGTATCGACCGTCCTGACTTCTATATCCACAAATACACGATCTTCGTTCTCGAGGTCGGGAGTATATTCTGGAAAAATATCCCCGGAAGCCAGAGTTCGCTGGCTTCCCAAAAGTCGGCGCTTGTCTTCGAGAAAATCTTCGAAGGCCATTTTTCCTCGAAGAGTTTCTCCTTCTCGAATATCCAAGTAATTGGCAAGTACGCTCTTCCTGGTGGTTCCGTCAATGGTGAACGATACACTTCGTATCACGTATTCTTTTTCTTCATCCGCCGGTACATCAGCCGGCGTTTCAGCCGGTAGGCATAGCAGCGGAAGAATAAAAACAAGAATTGATAGTAATGTCAGCTTTTTAGTTGAAGTCATTCGTATTCTTTTCCTTTCGAGCAATTTTGACGATACTGAAGATGCTCCCGCCGATATAGAAGAAAGCGTTGAGAAAGATCAGCCCCGCCATTCCTCCGGTAAAATGAAGCACCAGCAAGGCGGGCATTAGAAATCCGGTGATTCCTATATTTTCAGCAACCAGCCTCTCCAGGGAAACCGAAGCGTGCGCTCGTTCCGGCTCGATGTTCTTGTACATCTGGTAAGCCGTGCGCATCAATAGATCCGCCGACGAGGTAAGAGCCGCCAGCAGCAAATACCGCCAATCCCCGCTGATTCGAAATACGTACACCCCGGTACTCAGAAACACCGCCACATAGGCCACATAACCCATCACCGCGTCCGCCCATCCGCCCCAAGGACCGGCGCTTTTGGTTACACGGGCGATACTTCCATCGACACAATCGAGCACGGAGAAGATGTTAAAAAAAATAGCTCCCACCAAAGGCGCAACAAACCCGCCCATCCCGAAAAGGACTCCCCCGCCAAGGCTGAAGAGCAGTGAAAAGTAGGAGACCCCGTTGGCGGAGAAACCCAGTTTTAGAAACAACCAAGCCACCGGTACGGAGACGGGACGCAACACTATCCGCGTCCACACCGAGTCGCTGCTCACCCTTCCTC
>DSBN01000148.1 GCA_011046055.1 Sediminispirochaeta sp.
CAAAACTTTCGGCTCCTCCCCTACCAGAGGAGGGAAACTGGCGATACTCTCGTTCATACCCCAAGGTAGCACTCCCAGGAAAGTTTGACAACGCCGCTCAACTTCGATGGAGATCATTGATTCTGGCTTTCGCGGCTGTTAGAATATAGTAAATGCCGATTAAAAAAAGAAAACGAATACTTGAAAGACTGCTCAAAAACTCATCCGGCCTCATAGACATCTTCAGCTCGCTGCACACGGGGCTCCTGCTGGTCGATCAGGAGCTGGTGATCCACTGGGCCAGCGAGGCTTTCTACCAGCTGTTTCCCGGAGAAGAGCCGGCGGGACGGATGTGCATCGAGTTCCTGGAGAATAACAGCTCATCCTGCCTCGAGTGCGACGTCTTGGAGGCGATTTCAGAGGGCAAGACCGTGGTGACCGAGATCTACAGCACCAGCCGCGCCCGCTGGTTTCGTATCGTATCCCAAGCGGTACGGGGAAAAAAAAACAGGGTCGTGGGACTTTTTCAGGGCATAGAGGACATCAGCGAGTACAAGTCCACCGAGGAGGAGCTGCAGACCGAACAGTCCTTGATGAGTGACCTGATGCGGACGGTCCCAATGGCGGTGATCGTGTACTACAAAAGCGGTCAGATCAGCTACGCCAACCCCGCGGCGGAGAAACTGCTGCACATCCGTAGAGATTTTTCTGGCTTCTACCGCTTCAGCTACTCCGATACCAAGTTCTACGAGCAGGACTCACCGGTGAGCATGGACGCGGGCGTCTACTTTCGCCACCTTTTTGAACTGGGGAAGTCAGTCCAAGGCAAAGAGGTGGCGGTTCTTTTTCACCCCCAGGAAGAGAAAAAGGTATTCTCCCTCAACATCTCTCCGCTGCGCAACAAGTACGGGGAGATGAACAACCTGCTGATAGTCTTCTCGAACATCACCGAAGCGGCCCTGTTGAGGGAAAAACAGGGACAGATCAGCAAGCTCGAATCCATTGGACGGCTGGCCGGGGGAGTGGCTCACGACTTCAACAACATCTTGATGGTCACCAACGGCTTTACCAGCCTCCTGGAGAAAAGACTCGACCGGCACAGCCCCGAGTACAGCTACGCTCGGGAGATCCGCAAGGCCGGAGAGAAGGCCGCCGGACTCACCCAGCAACTGCTGGCCTTCAGCCGCAAACAAGCTCTCCAGCTCGAACCCCTGGACCTGCACAGCATTCTGAACGAAGCATCGAAAATGCTGAAGCGGCTCATCGGGGAGGACGTCAAGCTAAGTATCGAGACCAAACCGGACACGGGTGCGTTCTACGGTGATGCTACCCAGGTTCTGCAGATCATCATGAACCTTGCCGCCAACGCCCGCGACGCCATGCCCGAGGGCGGAGAGTTGAGTTTCGAAGCCCGGGACGTCGAACCCGAGGAGATCCGTTACGGCCCCTACCAGGTGATCAAACCCCGAAACTACGTTCTGCTCCACGTCCGGGACACAGGAGTGGGAATGGTCGAGGAGACACGGCAGAAGATATTCGAGCCCTTTTTCACCACCAAGGAGGTGGGAAAGGGCACCGGCCTTGGTATGGCTACCATCTACGGTACGGTCAAGCAGATGAACGGCTATATATTCTGCGAGAGCAAACTCGGAGAGGGAACCGACTTTTTCATATACTTCCCGCGGATGAACGGCTCGTCCCTCGAGCAGCGGACGGAATCCTCGGCGGTGGAGGCTTCTGCTCAAACCCCGACTGCCGATTATTGCGGGACTATTCTCTTGGTCGAGGACGACCGGGAGGTGCTGAAGGTCTTGAACTCGCTCATCTCCGACATAGGATGCCGGGTGGTGGGAAAATCCTCAGCTGCCGAAGCTCTGAGCTATGTACGGGAGAACTCCGACGAGATCGACCTGGTAATCACCGATCTCGTTATGCCCGAACAGAGCGGGATCGATCTGGCATTGGGAATTTCCGAATTCTCTCCACGGCTCAAAATACTCTTTATCTCGGGCTACTGCGAGATCGACTCCCGGCAACTCCAACGGCTGCCGAACCCCTGGAAGTTTCTGAACAAACCCGTCGCCTCGCAGCAGCTGACCCAGCAGATCAGAGAAATGCTACTCTCTTAGAAGCTCACCCACCGCCTCGAGCACCACATCCGGGTCGATAGGCTTGACGAAGGTGTATTGTGGTTTGAACGGCTTCATCATCTGCAGGTAGTACTCCCCGGGCAGCCGTCCCCCGCCGGATAGGGCGATGACCTTCACCTCGGAGTCCTTGGCCCTGAGACTTCGTATGGTCTCCACCCCCTCCATATCCGGCATCAGCATGTCCAGAATCACCACCGAGATGAGTTCGCGAGAATAGATCTTGACCGCGCTCTTGCCCTCCTCGGCTTCTATGACTTCATAGCCGGCCTCTTCCAGAACCGTGCGCAGAAGCAGCCGTATCTGAGAATCGTCGTCGACAACAAGAATTTTTGACATTCATTTCACCTTAAAAAATCGTAGATTTTTTCAATCTCCAGGGGTTTCTTGATCAGGGTCTTGGCCCCCGCCTTCAGCGCCTCCGCGGCCAGGGGGTCTCCGGCGAAGCCGGTATTTATCAGGATGAGGGCGTCGGGCTTTTTTTCGAGAATCTCCCGGGTCACCTGGGCGCCGTCCTTGTTGGGCATCCGAAGGTCCACGATATACAGATCGTAATCACGGTCGATCGCCATCTTGACCCCCTCTTCCGGGTCTACCGTCGAATCCACTTCGTATCCCATATCCTTGAGCAGCTCTTCCAAAACGTAGAGCACCGATTCTTCGTCGTCGATTGCCAAAATTCTCTTAGCCATCTCTCCTCCCTTCAAAGGGCAATTGTACTGCAAAAGCTGATTTTATTGAAGAGCAATTTTTTGATCCAAAGGATTGACGAAAGCGCTGCATTCGTGTACATTAGCCAGCGACAAGTCCAATACACGCTGCAGTGGTGGAATTGGTAGACACGCTAGCTTGAGGGGCTAGTGGGCATTGCGCTCGTGGAGGTTCAAGTCCTCTCTGCAGCATAAAAAGAGAGAAATTGTCGTAAAGCGACGGTTTCTCTCTTTTTTTGAATGGGAGAACTATAAACGGAGCGACGACGTGAATACCACACTAAGAAACAGCAGAAAATTTTAGCGGGAACGGCCGACGGCCTCGGCTATAAGGAGATAGGAGCCGGACTTGACATTTCCGAGCGAACGGTCAAATATCACGTCGCCAAGATAAAAGAGGCTCTCGGGCTGAAGACCAGGAATCAACTGATCTCCTATTACCATAGAAGGCGCTTCCGTGAATATGGTGGGAAAATGGGAATTATGCTAAGCTCTCTTTATGAGTGAGAGTTTAGAAGAGTTCTATACCA
>DSBN01000383.1 GCA_011046055.1 Sediminispirochaeta sp.
ATACAGAGGTTTCGCTCCTCATCCAGAAATGGTACCGCCAAAGAAAGGATCTCCACCTGCTCCTCCTTGCGGGGGAGGTTCAGATTCTGGAGCTCCCACTCCAATTTCTCCTTCCGTCCGGCAAAGATATATATCGTCCCGCCCGGCTCGAGCAGCCTCCGCATCAGAGGAACCGCCCGGTGCAGGGGCATCAGAGCCCGGCTTATGACCAGGGGATACCGGAGGCTCACCTGCTGCAGATCCTCCTCCAAAACTCTCAGTTCTCCGCCCAGACCAAGCCGGCCGACCATATCGCGGAGGTAGGCTGCTTTTCTGCTCGACCGCTCCACCAGATCTATACGCAATTTTCTATCCAGCAGCGCCAGAGCCAGCGCCGGAAAGCCGTTACCCGAGCCCACGTCAGCGATTCGGTGGGCACCCAAGCTCCGCAGATGGGGATAGACGGAGAGCGAGTCCAGCAGGTGGCGCAGGATTATGTCCCGTCGATCTCCGGAAATAAGACTGATCCGGCGATTCCACCGTTCCAGCTCGTCGAGAAAGAGCCGGGCCGAGCTCACAAAGCGCTCCAGCTCGACGGTCTCGTAGACCTTACCGCCCCCTTCGCGGTACAATTTAAGCTGTAGTAGTCCTCGTCGCAGCATCGCTTCGGGATCGTTCATACTCGTATCGCTCATCGGCGCCCGCCCCGCCCCGCGGCGACCATCAGTATAGCCACATCACTGGACCGCAAGCCCGATATTCGCGAAGCTTGGCCTACGGACAGCGGTCGGATATCCTTCAGCTTCTGCCGAGCCTCGGTGGAGAGTCCCTCCACCCGATCGTAGTCGAAGTTCGCCGGGATCTTCATATTCTCCAGCCGTTGAAAGCGCTCCACCTGCCGCTGCTGCCGCTGGATGTAGCCCTCATACTTGACCTCGAGATGCAGATGCTCCAGATCGCTGAACGGAAACTTTTCCAGCTCCGGGGAGAGCTCCAGGATATCTCCGGTCTCCACGTCGGGCATTTTCAAAAGGTGCAGCAGGCTCTTGCCCTTGTGCTTCTCCCATCGCTCTCCCCGTGCTGCTTCGACCTTTTTTTTCTCCAGCAGCTCCCGAATCTCCGTGACCCGGGACAGTCTATCCTGCAGTCTCTGAAAGGCCTCCCCGCTCTGTAGACCGATTCGGTAGGACTTCTCCAGCAGCCGCTCGTCGGCGGTGTCGTGCCGGAGGTTGAGGCGGTACTCCGCCCGGCTGGTGAACATGCGGTAGGGTTCCTTGGTCCCCTTGGTCACCAGGTCGTCGATCAGCACCCCCGTATAAGCCTCCGCCCGGGAGAGTATCAGAGCTTCCTCACCCCGCATCTTCATCGCCGCGTTTATACCGGCCATCAGACCCTGAGCGCCGGCCTCCTCATAGCCGCTGGTACCGTTGGTCTGTCCGGCTACAAACAAGCCCGTGATGAGCTTGGTCTCCAGACTGGGCAGCAGCTGGGTTGGGTCCAGATAATCGTACTCCACCGCGTAACCCGGCCTCATAATCTCGGCGTGTCGCAACCCCGGCAAGGTTCGGATGAAGTTCTCCTGCACCTCCTCGGGCAGGGAGCTAGAAATTCCGTTGAGGTACATCTCTTCGGTGCCCAGACCTTCCGGTTCAACAAAGATCTGATGCCGTTCCCGATCGGGAAAGCGGACCACCTTGTCCTCGATCGACGGGCAGTAGCGCGGGCCGACTCCGACGATCTTCCCCCCGTACAGCGGTGAGAGGTCCATGTTCTCGTGGATGATTCCGTGGGTCTTTTTGTTGGTGAAGGTGATGTAGCAGGGAACCGAGGGACGGTCGACCCGATCGTTCCCGAAGGAGAAGGGCCGCATGATCTCGTCGCCGACCTGCTCCTCCATCTCGTCGAAGTCCAGCGAGCTTCGTCGTACCCGGGCGGGGGTGCCGGTTTTCAAGCGTCCCACCTGGAACCCCAGCTTCCGCAAACTCCGCCCCAGTCCTACCGCCGCCGGTTCGCCCAACCTCCCGGAGCTCCCCTCATAGCTGCCGATGAAGACCTTGCCCTCCATAAAAGTCCCGGTGGTCAGCACCACGGTCCGACAACTAAACTTCCGCCCCCTTTCGGTAAGGACTCCCTCGATGTGCCGGCCCTCCTGATCCCGCCGGAGCAGAAAATCGACCACCGTGTCTTGAAAAAGCTGCAGGTTCTTCTGACGCTCCAGAGTCTCCTTGGCCAGACGGTTGTAGCTGAACTTGTCGGCCTGGGCGCGGGGTGCCTGGACGGCGGGGCCCCGACGGAGGTTGAGAATACGAAACTGAATCATGGTCTGGTCGATGAGCCGGCCCATCTCGCCTCCCAGGGCGTCTATCTCGCGCACCATGTTTCCCTTGGACAGCCCACCGATAGCCGGGTTGCAGCTCAGCCGTCCGATGGCGTCGAGACTCTGGGTGATCATCATAGTCTTGAAATCCAAGCGAGCCAGGGCCAAGGCCGCCTCTATACCGGCGTGCCCTCCGCCTACAACAATAGCGTCAAAATCCATCTTACTTCCCTACGCAAAAATCTCCGAAGATCTGCTGCAAAATATCCGCCGAGCTCACCTCTCCGGTGATCTCTCCCAGCGCGTCTAAGGCTTCCTTCAAATCCAAGGCCACGATATCCAAAGCTTGCTCCTCTTCCAAGGCCATGAGACAGCCATAGACCGCGGAAAGCGCCCCTTCGATCAGACGGCGTTGCCGTTCCGAGTCGATCATCACCTCGGCGTCCACCCGCTGCTCTCCCAGGATACGGCGGCCGATCTCCCCCTCCAGCGCCTCAAAACCTTCGCCGGTTTCGGCGCTCACCCCGTACCAGCCTGCTGGGGCGGGATGTTTTTTCAAATCAAGCTTGTTCCAGACAAAAATATAGCGCCGGTCTTCTCCGTGCTCCCGTTGGACTTCCAGATCCTCCCGCCGTAGCGGAGCCGAACCGTCGGCCAGGTAGAGTACCAGGGAGGCCCCCTCGATGACCTGGCCGCTTCTCTTGATCCCCTCAGCCTCCACGGGATGTTCGGCCTCCCGCAAGCCCGCGGTGTCGTAGAGCCGAACGGGAATCCCCGAGACGGTGATCCACGATTCGATATAGTCTCGGGTAGTTCCGTGGACACCCGAGACTATGGATCTGTCCTCCCGCAGGAAGAGATTGAACAGCGAAGACTTTCCCGCGTTGGTCGGACCGGCCAGCGCTACCTTGACCCCCTCTTGGTAGATTTTACCCGTCCTGTAGGTGGCCAGAAGCTCTTCGAGGTCCCTTCTACACTCCAGAAGCTTCCGTCTGGGAAACTCAGGGGCCGCCTCCAGCTCGTCCTCACCGTAATCCAGCTGCACCTCCAC
>DSBN01000169.1 GCA_011046055.1 Sediminispirochaeta sp.
CCCTCCGGATTCGAGAAGGGGAGCGATCCGCCGCGACTCCACTCCCTTAAAAAGTTCACAAGCCATTATTTTGTCCAAAAGCTCCGAATTCATCTTTTTCGTCCCCACTTTCTTGGGAAATTGTAACATAGGTTACGGAACATTGACCAGATATCCAGTACTTTTGGGGCAGACAATCGACACCACAAGGAGGGGCACTGGATGTTCTGTTATCAATGTCAGGAGGCAGCGGGCAACTTGGCGTGCACCATAAAGGGAGTGTGCGGCAAGGGGGAAAGCACCTCGGCGCTGCAAGATCTGTTGATCCATACGCTCAAAGGAATTGGAATCGTTCATAGCAAGGCTCGGTTGGAGGCGGCGGAGCTCCAAGAGACCGGACGATTTGTGATCGAGGGGCTGTTCGCCACCATTACCAACGCCAACTTCGACGACCGGAGGTTCGTATCGTACATCGATCGAGCACTGAAGCTTCGGGATCGGCTTATTACAAAATACGGACTCTCCAAGGAGGAGCTCCACGATGCGGCAGAGTGGAACGGCTCCGGCGAGGAGGACTACCGACGAAAAGCCCCCCAGGTAGGCATCCTCAGCACCACCGAAAACGAAGATCTTCGTTCTCTCCAGGAGCTGATCATCTACGGCCTCAAAGGTATGGCCGCCTACAGCGACCACGCGAAGATCCTCGGCTACGAAGAGACGGATATCTACGATTTTATGCTCCGTGCCCTGGCCGCAAGTACCGAGGGGCTCGGACTGGAGGAACTGCTCTCGTGGGTCATGGAGACCGGAAAATACGGAGTAGAGGCGATGAAGCTCCTCGACCGGGCCAACACTGCCACCTACGGGAACCCCGAGATCAGCAAAGTCAACATCGGTGTGCGAAACCGCCCGGGAATACTCATCTCCGGACACGATCTGAAGGATATGGAGGAGCTGCTCAAACAGACCGAAGGCACCGGGGTGGACGTGTACACCCACAGCGAGATGCTCCCGGCCAACTACTACCCGGCCTTCAAGAAGTACGAACACTTCGTCGGCAACTACGGCAACGCCTGGTGGAAGCAGAACCGGGAGTTCGAGTCCTTCAACGGACCGATCGTGATGACTACCAACTGCATCACCCCGGTCAACGACAGCTACCGGGACCGCATCTTCACCACCAACGCAGCCGGCTACCCCGGAGTACGGCACATCCCCGACCGGCCGGAAAGCGGAGCCAAGGACTTTTCGCAGGTGATCGAGCTGGCCAAAACCTGTCCTCCGCCGACGGAGATCGAGACCGGGGAGATCGTCGGCGGATTCGCCCACCACCAGGTGATGCAGCTGGCCGACAAAATAGTCGATGCGGTCAAATCCGGGGCGATTAGACGCTTCGTGGTGATGGCCGGCTGCGACGGTCGGCACAAAAGCCGATCCTACTTCACCGACCTGGCTCAGGAGCTGCCCCACGACACGGTCATCCTCACCGCCGGCTGCGCCAAGTACCGCTACAACAAGCTGGAGCTCGGCGATATCGGAGGCATACCGCGGCTCTTGGACGCTGGACAGTGCAACGACAGCTACTCTCTGGCGGTAATCGCGCTGAAATTGAAGGAAGTCTTCGAACTGGAAGACGTCAACGAGCTGCCCATCTCCTTCGACTTAGCTTGGTACGAGCAGAAGGCGGTAATAGTACTGCTGGCCCTGCTGTATCTGGGATTCAAGGGTATCCGCCTCGGCCCCTCACTTCCGGCCTTCCTCTCCCCCAACGTGGTCAAGGTCCTGGTGGAGAACTTTGACATCAAACCGATAGGTGACGTCCAGGACGACATCGCCGAGATGCTCAGTGACTCCCAGGAAGAGTACGCCAAGACGAACTAAGCACACCCGACCGCCCCGTATGGGGCGGTCATATTTATTCCAAAGCTTCAGCTCTATCTGGGGCGAAAAGGATAAAACAGTGTCGATGGAAAGAATGAAAGAAAAGATCAAGCAAAAAAGAAAACTTCGGATGGCCGTAAACCTCGCCTTTCTCCTCCTGTTCCTGGCGCTCAGTCTGACCGGGAAGATACAGTTCTGGTTCATCCTGTTTTTGGTGGGCGTCTTGGCGAGCTTCAAAGTCGGAAGGGTCTACTGCGGATGGATATGCCCTATGTACACCCTGGCCAGACCGGTCGCCTGGCTCTACCGCCGAATCGGCTTGCGCCGGATATCGCCCCCGGCCTTCCTCCAAGGCCAGTGGCTGCGATATGTTTTTTTAGCTGCTTTTCTCGGTCTGATGGTCTGGCAAAGGGTCCGGGGTGTTCAGCTGCCGGTACTTCCGGCGCTCACGGCGCTTTTGCTTCTCTTCGTTCTGCTGTTTGAAGAGAAATGGTGGCACGGTCGGGTCTGCCCCTTCGGTACCATCCTCGACCTGAGTTCCAGACCGGCGACCAAGGCTCTGCAGGTCTCTCCTGAGAAATGCCAGGGACACGGAGACTGTCAGAAGGCATGCCCCACGGACGCCATTGTCGAGCTCGACTCGGGAAAGCGAAGCATCATCTCACACCGCTGTCTGCGCTGCATGAACTGCGCCGCCGCCTGTCCGGTAGGAGCGATCGGAATGAAAAGAGCTTAGACCAGCAGATCCTGGTACTCCGGGTGCCGCTGGATAAAAGCTTCCGCATACCAACAGCTTGGTATCACCCGGTAGCCCTTCTCCCGAGCGTAATCCAAGGCACGCTTCACAATTCTCCCCGCCAAGCCGCCGCCCCGCAGGCTCGGTGGCACATAGGTGTGGGTCAAATCCAAGATTCCCCCATCGAGCAGCCGATAGATCAGATGGGCCTCCTCGCCCTTCGATTCAGCAAAAAACTTGCTCCCCTCCGGGTCATGATGAACTTCCGCCATATAAGTATACTCCTCGTGCTCAGTAAGCTTCTTGAGAGACGGGGGCTCGTTGAGAGTTTGTCACCCCGGAGACTATCTTCGGGATAGTCACTTCCACCGCCCTCCCCAACTCATTTTCCCGTACTTCCATCTTTCCATCGAGCTGCTTCAAAAGGCTCTCCACCAGGCTGTAAGTTAAACTATCGTCCCGCCGCTCATCGCTCGCCGCCCCTCCCCGATCGATGACTCGCAGAACGAGGTTTTGATCTTCACGACGTCCCTCCAGTCGGAGCGAGGGCTCTTGCTCCCGTCTCTCTCCGCTGCCGAAGGTGTGGATCAACGCGTTCAGCACAGCAATTCTCATTTTGGAAAGTGCACTTGCACTTTCCAAAATGAGAATGCCTCCAACAGTTAGAAACACAAATCATTGCTATGCAAATGAAGCAAATTCTCAATTTGGAAGTC
>DSBN01000393.1 GCA_011046055.1 Sediminispirochaeta sp.
ACAGATACTGTACAACCTGGTGGGCAACGCGGTGAAGTTCACCGAACAGGGGGAGATCACGGTACGGATCGAGGCGGATCGGGAAGGAGATGAGTCGGTACGGCTCCGTATGGAGGTGAAAGATTCGGGGATGGGGATCGCCTCGGAGGATCTGGAGAGTATTTTCCAGGCTTTTACCCAGCAGAAGGGTCAAGCCCACAAATTCGGCGGCTCCGGCCTGGGCTTGGCCATCACCAAGCGTCTTGTGGAAGCCCTTGGCGGCGATGTGAGTGTGGACAGCCGGAAGGGGGAGGGGAGTCGCTTCACGGTTTTTCTCCCTGGGGTGAAGGTGGTCTCATGGTGCAAAAAGAGCGAGGAGTCCGATTCAACGCTTGAATCAAGTCTGGACACCGAAGTGGGCGAGACCAAAGAGGGATCGAGTGGAGAGGAGTTCGGTGCGGAGGTGCAACACGCCTTCTCAGGGGAGACCAACGACGGCGAAGCTCTTCTGCAGTGGCTCGAGACCGAGGCCTACCCCTACTGGGACCGGATCTACCACACCCTCTTCGTCGACGAGTGGCGGCACTTCGCCTCGATGCTCAAAGAAAAGGGAGAGGAGTTCGGCAGCTTGGACCTGCTGTGGTACTCGGCTCAGATAGATAAATACATAGAACGGCTCAGTATCTCCAATCTGCGCCGAACCTCGTACCGCTTCCCCGAGCTGCTGATGCTCTATCGCCGTCGGTATGGGGACTGAAACTTGTGTGATGTTTGAATAGTGAAAAAGCTAAAACTTTTTTTTCTTGACAAAGTCCTGTCGGATTGATCTAATAATAGACCGTGATTATACAAAAAAAGGAGTGTGTATGATGAAAAAAAGCTTTTTACTGCTTTTTGTCTTGCTTTTGACAATAAGCATGGTTTTTCTCTCCTGTGGAGCAGAAGAGGAAAGCGCTGAAGAGGTCGAATCCGAAGAAACCGTCGACACCGAAGAGGATAAATACGGCGGTGTCCTCGTCTTTGGACGCGGCGGTGATTCGGTGGGTCTCGACCCCGCTCGGGAGACCGATGGTGAGTGCTTCTACGCGGCGGAACAGATCTTCGACAACCTGGTGGAGTTCGTAAACGGTACTACCGAAATACAGCCCGCCCTGGCTAAGAGCTGGGAGGTCTCCGACGACGGACTGACCTTCACCTTCCACCTCGAAGAGGGTGTGGAGTTCCACGATGGGACCCCCTTCAACGCCGACGCGGTGGTCTTTTCTCTGGGACGTCAGCTCTGGGAGGACCATCCCGCCCACCAGTACGGCCCCTATAAGTACTGGGGATACATGGACATGAGCAACATCGTCGATGACATAGTGGCCGTCGATGAGTACACCGTCCGCTTTGACCTGAAGAAGAGGGAAGCCCCCTTCTTGGCCAACCTGGCCATGGACTTCGCCGCGATGGTCAGCCCTACGGCGGTGGAAAAGTACGGTAAGGACTTCAAGAGCAACCCCGTAGGTACAGGCCCATTCAAGTTCGTCTCTTGGCAGAAGGACGACAATATCGTTGTCGAGAGGAACGAGAACTACTGGCGCCGCAAGGCCTACCTGGATCGTCTGATCCTCAAGGTCATTCCCGACCCGACGGCCCGCTACCTGGCGCTGCAGAAGGGTGAGATCGACGTGATGGACTTCCCCTCTCCCGAGGACCTCGACGAGATGAAGGCCGACCCGGATATCAAGGTCATCCAGCAGCCCGGTCTGAACGTCGGTTACCTGGCGATGAACACCCAGAAGGAGCCCTTCGACAATAAGCTGGTTCGACAGGCCTTCAACTACGCCATCAACAAGGAAGAGATCATCGACGCGGTCTTCGGCAACGCCGGAACCCCCGCCAAGAACCCCCTTCCTCCGACTATGTGGTCCTACAACGACTCGATCGACCCCTACCCCTACGATCCGGAGAAGGCCAAGGAACTTCTGGCTGAAGCGGGATACCCCGACGGTTTCAAGACCGACCTCTGGGCCATGCCGGTGGCGCGCCCCTACTTCCCCGACGGACGAAGGGTCGCCGAGATCATGCAGGCTCAGCTGAAAGAGGTCGGAGTAGAGGCGGAGATCGTCAGCTACGACTGGGGAACCTACCTCGACCGGACCGACTCGGGCGAGCACCAGACCGCCCTGTTGGGCTGGACCGGTGACAATGGTGACCCGGACAACTTCCTCTTCGTGCTGCTCTCCATTCCCGCCGCCGAAGTTCCCGCCGGGAACATCGCCTTCTGGAAGAACGAAGAGTTCAACGACCTCATCGAAGAGGCCAAGCAGACCTTCGACACCGAGCGTCGAACCGAGCTCTATATGGAGGCTCAGGAGATCTTCCACGAAGAGGCTCCCTGGGTACCGGTGGCTCACTCCATCGTATCCGAGCCTATGAAGCCCTACGTGATGAACTTCAAGCTCTCCCCCGTCGGAAAGCGTGTGTTCTACTCGGTGTGGATAGATAAGTAGTCTTATCAGATCATGAAGTATGTACAGGGGTCGCCACGTGCGGCCCCTGTTTTCCTTAAAAAGACAGTGGGTTACCTATGCTAAAATACATTTTGAAACGAATCGCGCTGCTCATTCCCACCCTGATTGGGGTGGCTACCCTGGTATTTGCCATGGTAGCCCTTTCGCCCGGAGACCCGGCCCGGGTCATGCTCGGTGAGAGGGCCAACAAGGAGCAGCTCGAGAGGCTCCGGGAGGAGCTCGGGCTCAACCGTCCGCTGATCGAGCAGTACGGCATCTACATGAAGAATATGGCTCAGCTCGATTTTGGAGATTCTATTAAAACCGGCCGCAAGGTGAGCGAGGAGATAGCCGAGCTCTACCCAGCGACCATCGAACTGGCTTTTTTTGCGATGATTTTCGCCACTACCCTGGGGATTGTCATCGGCGTTTTATCGGCCACCAGGCGTAACACCTGGATAGATTACTCGTCGATGGTGGGAGCCCTGTTCGGGGTCTCCATGCCGGTGTTCTGGCTGGCTTTGGTGCTGATGATGATATTCTCCGTCGGCCTCGACTGGCTGCCCACGGGCGGGCGGATCAACCTGCGTTACTATTTTCAGCCGATCACCAATTTTTATATTATCGATTCTTTCATATATCTGTTTCGTGAGGGGGATCCGAAGTTCCTCCTCTCCTCCCTCAAGCACCTGGTGCTGCCGACCATCGCTCTGGGGACCATTCCTCTGGCCATCATCGCTCGGGTGACCCGCAGCAGTATGCTCGAGGTGTTGAAGCAGGACTATATCAAGACCGCCCGATCCGCGGGAATAATCGAACGGAGGGTGATCTACCGC
>DSBN01000330.1 GCA_011046055.1 Sediminispirochaeta sp.
CACCTGAATCGGCCATAAGGTATATTGGGTTGAAACCCTTGCGATCGTCCTTGAGGATCCGCATGACTTCGTTGGTCAGCTCCTCGTTGGTCTTGCTCCACACCTCAATAACGCGGTTGTAGCGCTCCTCCTGGGTGATATGACCCTGCAGGTACTGGTTCTGGATCTCCAAGACCCGCTTGTTGGCACCATCGATCATCTCGCGTTTCACATCCGGGATCACCACGTCATCGACTCCGATGGTCGCGCCAAAGAGCGTAGCAAAACGGAAACCGAGATCTTTGATCACGTCGAGCATCCGCACTACTACCGCCGGGCCGTGTTTCTGGTAGGTACGTCCCACCAGCTCCCGCAGCTCTTTGTCGCCAAGCTGTCGGTTGACAAAGCCCACCTCTTCGGGCAGCTCTTCGTTGAACAGAACCCTTCCCGGGGATGTCTCGACATATTCTCCTTCGTGGAGCATTTTTATCTTCGCGTTGTAGGCAACGATTTTCGAATCCAGAGCCAGCAGAACCTCGTCTGGGTTGCTGAAGATCTTGCCCTCGCCTATAGCCCCCTCCTTGAAACGGCTCAGGTAGTTCAAGCCGACCACGATATCCTGGGAAGGAAAGACTACCGGTGCACCGTTGGCTGGGTTGAGCAGGTTGTTGGCGCTGAGCATCAGCGTCCAACACTCCACCTGCGCAGCCTGAGTGAGGGGCACATGTACCGCCATCTGGTCACCGTCAAAGTCGGCGTTGTAGGCGTGACATACCAGCGGGTGAAGCTTGATCGCCTTGCCCTCGACCAAGACCGGTTCGAAGGCCTGTATTCCCAGCCGGTGCAGCGTAGGCGCACGGTTCAACAGTACCGGATGCTCCTTCACCACTTCGTCAAGAACCGAATAGACCTCCTGGGTCTCCTGTTCGACCAGGGTCTTGGCCTTTTTGATATTGTAGACCACGTCCCGCTCGACCAGTTTTTTCATAATAAAGGGCTTGAACAGCTCTAGGGCCATTTTCGTAGGCAGACCGCATTGGTGCAGACGCAGCTCGGGACCTACAACAATTACCGAACGTCCGGAGTAGTCGACCCGTTTTCCAAGCAGATTCTGCCGGAATCGCCCCTGCTTGCCCTTCAGCATGTCTGACAGGGATTTCAGTGGGCGGTTCGAGGCGCCCTTGACCACTCTCTTCTTCTTGGAGTTGTCGAAGAGGGCATCCACCGCCTCCTGCAACATCCTCTTCTCGTTGCGGATGATGATATCCGGTGCGTTCAGCGACATAAGCCGCTTCAGCCGGTTGTTTCTGTTGATGACCCTCCGGTAGAGGTCGTTCAAATCGGAAGTGGCAAATCGACCGCCGTCCAGCTGAACCATAGGGCGCAGCTCGGGAGGAATGACCGGAATGACGTCGAGAATCATCCACTCGGGGCGGTTCTCCGAGTCTCGAAAGTTTTCTACGATCTCGATCCGCTTCAAGACCCTTTTGTCAGTCTTGGCTCCTTTTTCGATCATCTTAGTCCTGAGCTCAGCGGACAGAGCGTCCAAATCTATCTGCTCCAAGAGATTCCGTATCGCTTCAGCCCCAATCCCGGCGGTAAAGCTCATCCCGTACCTCTCCCGGGCTTCCATGAACTCCTCTTCCGTGAGCAGGTCCATCTTTTTTAGGTCCGTGTCTCCCGACTCAATAACGATATACTTCTCGTAGTACAGCACCGATCGAAGAGAGGCGATGCTCATATCCAAAAGCAGGCCCATACGCGAGGGAACTGAACGGTAGTACCAGATATGAGAGACCGGAGAAGCGAGCTCGATATGCCCCATCCTCTCCCTGCGGACCTTGAAGTGCGTCACTTCGACCCCACACCGGTCGCAAATAACTCCTTTGTAGCGGATTGATTTGAACTTTCCACAGTAACACTCGTACTCCTTGGTCGTTCCAAAAATCCGTTCGCAGAAGAGTCCGTCTTTTTCGGGTCGGAGGGTTCGATAGTTGATAGTCTCCGGCTTTTTCACCTCTCCGTAAGACCAGGCTCTGATCTGCTCTGGAGAGGCGAGCTTTATCATTATATTGTCAAAATCCTGAATATCTCTCATACACTGTTCTCCTGCCTAGAACTGGCTTCCTTTTCGATTGATCAGCTCCTCGTCTCGTTCGGTTAGAGGAATCTGCTTGCCCTTGGAATCGTAGATCGTTACGTCCAGAGCCAAGCCTCTCAGTTCCTGAACCAGCACGTTAAACGATTCGGGGACCCCAGCGTTGGTAGCCGGCTCACCCTTGACAATGCTCTCGTAGATCTTCGAACGTCCGTTCATGTCGTCGGACTTGATGGTCAAGAGCTCCTGCAGGGTATTAGCGGCGCCGTAGGCCTCCAGGGCCCACACCTCCATCTCTCCAAGGCGCTGTCCGCCGAACTGGGCCTTACCGCCCAGGGGCTGCTGGGTCACCAGGGAGTAGGGACCGGTAGAACGGGCGTGCATCTTGTCGTCCACCAGGTGGTGAAGTTTCAACATGTACATGACCCCTACGAAAACCTCGTTTTCGAAATACTCGCCCGTCCGTCCATCTCGCAGCTTTGTTTTGGAGTTTCTCGGAAGTCCCGCTTCCTCGAGCTTTTTCTCGATCATCTCGGGAGTAGCCGACTGGAAGATCGGCGTATCGAACCAAGCATCCAATTTTAAGGCGGCCCAACCAAGCTGGGTCTCCAAGAGCTGCCCCAGGTTCATTCGCGAGGGAACGCCCAGGGGATTCAAACAGATCTCCAAGGGAGTACCGTCGTCCATATAGGGCATATCCTCTTCCGGAAGAACTCGGGCGATGACGCCCTTGTTGCCGTGCCGACCGGCCATCTTGTCACCTTCTCGCAGCTTCCTCTTGGTGGCGATAAGCACTTTGACCACTTCGTCGACCCCCGGGGACAGATCGTCTCCTTCAGATCGCTTGAGTCGTTGCACGTCGATGACGGTACCGTCGATACCATGGGGCACCCGCAGCGAGCTATCCTTCACCTCTTTTGCTTTTTCCCCGAAAATGGAGTTCAACAGCTTGAACTCCGGGGTGGTTTCGGTCTCAGACTTCGGAGTGACCTTGCCGACCAGGATCGATCCCGACCCCACCTTGGCGCCGATGCTGATAATCCCCTCTTCGTCGAGGTACTCCAGGGCCTTTTCGCTGACATTAGGAATGTCCCTGGTCAACTTCTCCGGTCCCAGCTTGGTCTCCCGTATATCTATACTGAACTCTTTGATATGCACCGAGGTGTAGATGTCCTCTTTGACTATCTTTTCAGAAATCAATATGGCATCTTCGTAGTTGTATCC
>DSBN01000264.1 GCA_011046055.1 Sediminispirochaeta sp.
CGAGCTTCGTATAGTTCCATACAGTATAGATATCGACATTTTCCATCTTTTTTTTAGCAAAGAGTGCCCGCTGCGAAATCATCCTGCCGATGATTTGATAGATAGGCAGCCCGTCCCTTCGCCGTGCTCGCCAGACCCGCAGCAGCAGGGGGGCCTTGATCATCAGCACCCGTTCGCAGTGCAGATGCAGGTCCATTTTGAAAAGGAGAGCCGCGTTCAGACAAACGGGCCTGCGCTCGAGCCGGGCTTCCTCTATATCCGCGGCCACCTCCTGCTTCATCCGTGGATGAACAATACTCTCCAGCAGGTCCCGAGAATCCCGGTCGGCGAAGACCAGAGCTCCCAATTTTTTGCGGTCTATCCGACCGTCGTTGCCGCGAACGCCATATCCGAAGCTTTCCAGGACTCGCTCTTTTTCCACCTCTAAAGCCCGGTGTCCGTAGGCGTCCACATCCAGGACCAGCCAACCACGCCGGCGAAACAGCTCCGCCGCCTCGTCCTTCCCGGCACAGGCCTTGCCGGTCAATCCCACTACCGGTGCTTCGCTGAGGTGACCCATTTTTTAATGAAGATCTCCCCAGCTCTCGCCAATTTCTACGCTTACTTTGAGGGGGACCGACAGCTCTACCGCCTCCTCCATATGCCGACGGACAAAGTCCATCATCTCCTCGGCCTCGGCTGCGGGTACCTCAAATATGAGCTCATCGTGGATCTGCAGAAGCATCTCCAAAGGAAGTCGCCGTTTTCCGATCTCCTGGTCTATTTTGATCATCGCCAGTTTGACGATATCCGCGGCGGTGCCTTGAATAGGAGTATTTACGGCGATCCTTTCGGCTCCGCTCTTCTCGGTTTTGTTGCGGCTGTTGATTCCGGAGATCTCCCTCCGTCGACCGAGCATAGTCTCTACGTAACCCCGACGTTCGGCCTCTTCGACGGTCTTCTGAATAAAGCTGTTTATCCCCGAATAGCGCTGGAAATAGGCCTTGATGAAATTGTCCGCCTTGCCCCTTGGTATGTTCAGCTCGCGGGCGAGCCGAAAACCGGACATTCCGTACATCACCCCGAAGTTGATCGTTTTGGCGATACGACGCTGCTCGGCGCTGACCTGATCTTCGGACACATCGAAGATCAGGGCCGCCGTACGACGATGCACATCCCCGCCTTTTTGAAACACCGATTTCAGCTCGTCGTCCCCCGAGAGATGGGCCAGCACGACCAACTCGATCTGGCTGTAGTCGGCACTGATCAGGAGTTTGCCCTCATCGGGCACAAAGGCCCGTCTGATTCTGCGTCCCGCCTCCTCCCGGATCGGAATGTTCTGCAGGTTCGGCTCTCGGCTGGAGAGTCGGCCGGTGGCGGTGCCGGTCTGCGAGAATCGGGTGTGTATCCTCCCCGTCCGAGGATCGACCAGCTGGGGCAGGCTGTCGACGTAGGTCGATTTGAGCTTGCTCAAAGTACGGTGCTGCAGGACCTGCTGGGGGACGATATCCTCCTGGGACAGCAGCTCCAGGACCTGCAGGTCCGTGGAGTAGCCGGTTTTCGTCTTTTTAACGGGACTGAGCTTCCGTTCGACAAAGAGTACTTCCTGCAGTTGTTTGGTGGAGGAGATGTTGAACTCGTACCCCACCTCTCGGTAGATCTCCCGCTCGATGGCCTTCAGCTCCCGGTTCAACTCCTTGCCGTACTCGGTCAAGCGTTGACCGAGTACTCGTATTCCCCGCAGCTCCATTTCCGCGAGTATCCTCATCAGAGGCATCTCCACCCGATAGAGCAGGTTCTGCATTCCCATACCGTTTATCCGGTCCTTATAGGACTCATAAAGACGGAAAGTGATATCCGCGTCCTCGGCGGCGTAGTTTGTCGCTGGAGCGAGGTCTACCACCGAAAAGTCCGCTCCCTTGGGGACCACTTCGTCGTAATGGACCGTACGGTAGTCCAGGTCCTTCTCCGCCAGAGCGTCCATACCGTAGGATGAAGAGCTGCTGTCCAGAAGCCAGGCGGCGATCATGGTGTCGAAAAATACATTTCGAGGCGTGATCCCCCAGAGGCGCAGCACCTTGTAGTCGTATTTAAAATTGTGCCCCACCAGTTTGAGCTCTCGATCCTCCAGAATCTGCCGCAACTTCTCCCTGGTCTCCTCCTCCGGCAGTACTTGCCGTCCGCCGGCGATGAGAGGGATGTAGCAGGCCTCACCGGCCTTCACGGCCAGACTGAATCCCAAAGGACGGGCCTGCATCTCGTTGAGACTGGTGGTCTCGCAGTCGAAGGAGTATGTTCCCGCCTCTTTGACCCGCGCGATCCATCGGTCGAGATCATCCAGACTCTCAATGGCCTCGTAGATACCCTTTCTCGAAACCTTCGAGGTATTTTTTTGCGGCTTTCCAGCTCCCCCGTCCGTAGAAAGGCCCATAGAAGAGGAGAGGTTCTGACTGGGGGGGCTTTTTTCTCCCCCCGCCTGTTCGGCCAGTCCTTTGGCCCCTTCGCGTAGAAAAAGAGGTACCGCCGCCGCTCGATTGAGATTCTTGAGTTGAAAGTCCTCGATCTTCGCCGACCACTGGTCCGGGTTCTCCACGTCGTGCAGGACTACCAAACGTCGACTCATATAGGCCGACTCACGCCCCTCCAGGAGCTTGCTCTGCTCTCCTTTGCTGCAGGAGTCTATGTTTTGATAGACTCCGTCCAGAGTCTTGTATTTTGTCAACAACTTCACCGCGGTTTTGGGACCAATCCCTCTGACGCCAGGCACGTTGTCGGCGCTGTCGCCGATCAGAGAGAGATAGTCGATGATTTGATCGGGTCTGACCCCCAGCTGATCTTCCACTTCCGCGGGGCCAATGACCTGGTAGCTTCCCCCCTTGTCGGGGCGGAGCATTTTCACGTGCCCGTCCACCAGCTGCAAGAGGTCCTTGTCCCCGGATACTATGTAGCAGGGTCTCTGCTCCGCGCTGCAGAGCCTGGCCATGGTGGCAATCAGATCGTCCGCTTCGTAACGCTCCTGGCTGATCCGCCTGATCCCCATGGCCCTGAGTACCTCCTCTATCAGAGGCACCTGCTCGTGCAGCTCTTCGGGCGCCTTTTCTCTGGTCGCCTTGTACTCCGGGTACATTTCGTGCCGAAAAGTCGGCACCCGAGAGTCCATGACCACCGCCAGATAGCCCGGCTCGTAGCCGTCCAGAAGCGACAGGAGGCTGCGGAAAAAGCCGAAAAAGGCCGAAACGTTTTTGCCCTCCTTGTTGGTCAACGGCCGATTGATGAAGGCAAAATAGGCGCGGTAGATGAGAC
>DSBN01000034.1 GCA_011046055.1 Sediminispirochaeta sp.
CTTTTGTCCCTCCATCTCCTCCTGGAGAGTGACGTAGCGTTCGACCACCTCCCCGTCGGGGTCGATCATCAGAGTACCCTGGAAGGCGTCCATGATCATAAATTTTCCATCCACGGAGTCAAAAATATCGGAATCCGTGATCAGTACTACCGGTATTTCCAACGAACGAGCCAGGATAGAGATGTGGCTTGTCTCCCCCGCCCCGTAGACCACCAGGCCTTCGGTATTTTGAGCCGCCAGTTTGACCAGCTCCGAAGGAAGAAGGTTTCTGGCGACTACAATCTGCCCGGAGTAGTCTCCCTCTTCGTCCTGTTTGCGCAAGAGGTTACGCAAGAGCCGATGTCCGATATCCTTTATATCGTGAATTTTGTCTTGAATGTTTCGATTCTCGCTGTTGACAAAGAGTTTGATGTACTCGTTCACCACCTTGACCACCGCCTCGGCGGGGGATGTTCCCTTTTGGATCATCTTGCGCATAGAACCGGAGAAGTCTTCATCGCTGAGCATCAGCAGATGGGAGCTGAAGATCAGCGAGCCCGCTTCAGAAAGTTGATCCTCCATATGGGCCTGCATCTCCTGCAGCTGAGAGATGGATTTCTTCACTGCCCGGTCGAAATCCTTCAAGCTGTCGCGGTACTCCCGAGTGTCCAGTTGCAGCAAAAGCCCCGAATCGCCGTCGCTGCTGATAGCCACCGCCTGTCCTATGGCGATTCCCGGAGAGGTGGACTGGCCCCGAAAAAACGCCCTTAGTTCGCTGGTTTTGCCCCTTTTTTTGCGGTGATCGGATTTTCGCAGATCGATGAGTGTTCTGGCGTTCTCCAGGAACGAAGCCAACTGGCTGGCGATCGCCGAGAGGGCCCGAATATCCCTTTTGTTATAGTAATCGGGACGGGAGTCCTCGAGAACGATCACCCCCAGTTTGTTCCCCGATTGGATGATTGGCACGGCCAGAAAACTCTCGTACTTGTCTTCGAAAATATCCGGAACGTACATGAAATGGGGATCCTCCGAGCCCCTGGGCACACAGATCGGCTTGCCGCTCTTCAAAGATGTGCCGGTGATTCCGTCCCCCTCCTTGAGCCTCAGTTCTCCAATCATATCCGGGTTCAAACCGACGGTGGCGCGCAGAATAAGATCGCCCGTATCCTTTTCGATCAGAAAGATCGAACAAGCCTCGGTCTGCATATGTTTGGAAATGATTTTTACGGTGAGATGGAGCAAACCTTTTATATTGGTACTTTTCTGAAAAAGTCCGGCCAACTCACCCACATTGCACAACAGATCAAAGGTCTTCTTTCGCATCGCGGCCTCGCTTGACTCAATTATAGCAGAGCTTGCAGTTTTTCTCTAATAAATTCCGACTTCTCCTTCAATCCTATCGCCTCGGTACTCATGAGAATTATATTGGGATTATCCGGGTCAAGTCGTACGCTCCCGCCGCTTTCACGAATTATCCGCAGGACCTTGTCCACCGAAATAATCGACACCTTGCCGAACTCCACGTGAACCCGTCCGCGACGCTCCTTGACCGAGCGGATATGGAGCTTCTTGCAGATCACCCGCAGCTCGGCGATAGAGAGTAGGCTTTGCACCTCCTCGGGCATCGGGCCAAAACGGTCGGTCAACTCTCCGTAAACCCGTTCTAGATCGTAATCCGTCTCGATGGCGGCGATCATTTTGTAGATCTCCATCTTTTCCGCGGTCTCCTGGATATACGAATCGGGAATATACCCGGAATAGTCCAGGTCCAAGTAGACCTCTGGAGCTTCATCCTGCTTCTGCTCGTCGGTGTTCATCTCCGCCACCGCCTCATCCAAGAGCCGCAGGTACATATCGAAACCGACCGCCAAAATCTCTCCGTGCTGCTGCCGGCCCAACAGGTTTCCGGCACCGCGGATTTCCAAATCCTTCATGGCGATCCGAAATCCCGAGCCCAAGTCGGTATGGTCGCCGATGATCTGTAGGCGTTTCATCGCTATGTCGCTGAGCGCCCTTTTTTCGGGAAACAGGAGGTAGGCGTAGGCTGTCCGGTCCGAGCGTCCGACCCTCCCCCGCAGCTGGTAGAGCTGGCTGACTCCGTACATATCCGCTCGATCGATGATAATAGAGTTGACGTTGGGTATGTCGATTCCGTTTTCAATAATGGTGGTAGCCACCAGCACGTGAAACCCGCCGTGGATGAAGCGGTGCATTTTGTCCTCCAGCTGCGTACTGGAGAGCTGGCCATGGGCGGTCTCCACCAGCACATCCGGGACGACCCGTTGGAGAAAGAGTCGCACCTGCTCCAGGGTCTCTACTCGATTGTGCAGGTAAAAAACCTGGCCTCCCCGTTCCACCTCGTGCCGTATCGCTTGAGCCACCAGCTCTTCGTCGAACTCCCGCACGTGAGTCTCGATGGGGCGTCGATCCAAGGGAGGAGTGGTAATCAGCGACATGTCTCGAATTTTGAGCAGCGACATGTGCAGGGTACGGGGAATGGGGGTAGCCGAAAGGGTCAACGCGTCCACCGAGGCTTTCATTTCCTTCAAGCGCTCCTTGGCCTTCACTCCGAAACGCTGCTCCTCGTCCACCACCAAAAGACCCAGCGACTTGAAGTGCACATCCCGCTGCAGCAGCCGGTGGGTCCCAATCAGAATATCTACCTGCCCCTCACGACAACGCTTCAGGATCTCCTTTTGTTTGGCTGCAGGGATAAACCGGGAGATCATCTCTATTTTCACGGGGTATCTTTGGAAGCGTTCGGAAAAATTTTCATAGTGCTGCTCCGTCAGAATCGTAGTGGGGGCGAGGATAGCCACCTGCTTGCCCGATACCACCGCTTTGAAGGCCGCCCTCATGGCCACCTCGGTCTTGCCGTAGCCCACGTCGCCGCAGACCAGCCGATCCATCGGGGCGGGCTTCTCCATATCGCTTTTGACATCGGCAATAGCTCGCAGTTGGTCCTCGGTCTCCTCGTAGGGGAATTCCGCCTCAAACTCCACCTGCCAGTCGGTATCCTCGCCGAAGGCGTAACCTTTTGCCTGCCTCCTCCGGGCGTACAGGCCGATCAGGTGCTCCGCCAGATCCTCAACTGATTTTTTTACCTTGCTTTTCCGTCTCTCCCAGGACTTTCCGCCGAGGGTATCGAGCCTGGCCGCCCGTCCCTCCTGACCAATGTAGCGTTGAACCAAGTTGACCTGCTCAATGGGAATGAACACGTGTTCGCTTCCGGCGTACTCCAGCTTGATGTAGTCCCGCTCGGTCCCGGCGGCGGTGATGCGATCGATCCCCTTGAAC
>DSBN01000214.1 GCA_011046055.1 Sediminispirochaeta sp.
CTGCAAAGGGCTCGGAGAGACTGGTCCTTCTGATTCGGTCATCCCCGCGCCGGGCTTTTTCCATCTGAAATATCTCATAGTAATCTTCGAACATACTGGCCTCCTAATTATATAGAAATTAGAACTCAATATCAGAATAATATCTAACGTATAGATAAAATTCAATGGTAGAAATAGAAATCAGAGAAAATTCAAACATTAAAGTCAAAAAAACGGCTGTCTGAGGGTGTCCTCAGACAGCCGTACCAAGTGTCTCAATTTTTTTCTATTTGTCAGCCGCCCTGATCGCCGCCAATACCCGCTGCGGGGTAAGCGGGAGTTCGCGAATTCTTACTCCGGTGGCGTTGTATATCGCGTTGGCGATCGCCGCCAGAGGAGTGTCGATCCCGATCTCGCCCACGGATTTGGCTCCGAAGGGACCGCTGGGGTCGTAGCTCTCGGCCAGTTCCACGGTGAGTTTCTGGACGTCCTCTCGGGTGGGGATCTTGTAGTGCATCAGGTTGTTGGTCCGCATGCTGCCCCCTTCGGTGTACTGCACGTCTTCGTAGAGGGCCATACCGATACCTTGAAGCAGCCCGCCTTCGACCTGCACGCGCGCCAGATTGGTGTTGATGGGGGTACCGCAGTCGACCACCGCGACGTAGTCCAGCACTTCCACCTTCCCCGTCTCGGTGTCTATCTCGATCTCCACAAAACCGGCCATGTAGGGCGGGGGAGACTTCTCTCCCGAAAAGGAGCCGGAGGCTGCCAGGGTCTTCATATTCGCCCCCTCGTGGTAGAGGGTGTCGTAGCTGAACTCCTTGAGGCTCAGCCGTTTGGACCCGTCGCGGGTCCTCAGCTCTCGGCCGTCGAACTCGACCTGATCGGGGTCGACTCCGAACTTCTGGGCCACCGCTTCGCGGATAACCTGTTTCATGTTTTGGGCCGCCCTGATGACGGCGTTGCCCGACACGTAGGTGGTGCTGGAGGCGTAAGCGCCGACGTCGTAGGGGGTCTGGTCGGTATCCGAAGCGTAGACGACGATGTCGTCGCTGGAGACGCCCAGTTCCTCCGCGGCGATCTGGGCAAGGATGGTGTCGCTGCCGGTTCCCAGGTCGGTGGCGCCGATGTGGAGCTTGAAAAATCCATCGTCCTGGAGCTCCAGATGGGCCGAACCCATATCGATGAGCGGTATTCCCGAACCCTGCATCGCCAAAGCCATCCCCTTGGCGCGGAACCTGCCCGGGGCGACCTCCTGCACCAAGGATCCCGGTTGCCATTTGATCAATTCCCGACCACGGTTTACACAGTAGTCGAGCTTGCAGCTCTCGATGATCATCTCGACCCCTTCGCTGCCCTCGCCCATGATTTTGAAGATCTCGCTGGTCTCGCCCTCGGCGATCATGTTCTTCTCCCGGAGTTCCGTCGGGTCCATGCCGAGCTTGGCCGCCAGCTCGTCCATGGCCGACTCTAGAGCGAAGTTGCCCTGGATGGCGCCGTAGCCTCGGTAGGCGCCGGCGGGGATCTTGTTGGTGTAGACTATTTTTCCGCCGAAGCTCACCGCTTTGACCTTGTTGTACAGGGGAAGGGTCTTCGAACCGCCGACCATGAAGACGGTCAGCGCGTGTTCGCCGTAAGCGCCGGTGTTGGAAAGTACCTGCATATCGATGACGTTGATCTTTCCTTCCTTGGTGGCACCGATACGCACGTCCAGCCGCATTTGGTGTCGGGCGAAGGAGGCCTCGAAGACCTCCCGCCGGCTCATTACGACCTTGGCGGGTTTTCCGGTCTTGAGACTGACCAAGGCGGCGTAGGGTTCGACGTGTACATGCTGCTTGCCGCCGAATCCCCCGCCTATTCTCGGCTTCCGAACACGGATCTTGCGTAGTGGAATATCCAGCGCCTGCCCCATGAGTCGTCGGGTGTGGAAGGGGTTCTGGGTGGAGGTCACCACGTTGAGCCGGCCGTGGAGGTCGATGTAGGTGTAGGCGGTGTGAGGCTCCAAGGCCACGTGGGCCTGGGCCTGGGTGTAGTAGGTGGAGTCGACCTTGATTTCGCTGGCCTCTAGCTCCTTCTCTACGTCGCCGATCTCCATCGAGTAGGCGGCGGCGATGTTCCGTTTCGGTTCGAAGCCGATGGGAAACATGTCGTGTACTTCCGGCTCCGGGTGAATGACCGTCTTGTTGTCCACCGCCTGTTCGAAATCGAGCACCGCCTCCAAGACCTCGTACTCGACTTTGATCAGCTCCATCGCCTTCAGCGCCGTCGGCTCGTCTACCGCGGCGACCGCGGCGACCTCGTCCCCGACGTAGCGGACGTACTCGTCGAAGATGAACTTATCGTGGGGACTCGGCTCCGGGTGGCCCTGTCCGGCGCGGGTGTAGGGGATGCGTTTGACGTCCTTGTGGCTCAGTACGCACTCCACTCCAGGGAGCTTCAAGGCCTCGGATGCGTCGATCGAGGCGATCCGGGCGTGGGCGTGGGGGCTGCGGATCAGCTTCACGATCAGCGCGTTACTCGGGGCGAGGTCGTCGGTATAGGCCGGACGTCCCTGGACCAGGCCCTTCCCGTCTATTTTTTGGCGAGCTTTTTTGACTTCTCGAAACTCTTTATTCATGGCTGGCCTCCAGATATTTTTTGATAGCCCTCAGCTGTCCTTCGTAGCCGCTGCAGCGGCAAAGGTTGCCGGCCAGATAGTGCTTGATATCGTCTTCGTTGGGATTGGGAATCTCCTTCTTCATCGCCAGGACGGTCAGGGAGAAGCCGGGGGCGCAAAAACCGCACTGGTCGGCCCCTTCGTTGACCAGATATTCGGAGAACTCTTCGGCCTCTTTTCGCACACCGGCGATGGTGGTGATCTCCTTCCCGTCGGCCATGGCCGCCAGGTAGGAGCAGGAGAGCACCGGCGCACCGTCGAGCAGGACCGTACAGACCCCGCAGCTGCCGGTGTCGCAGCCTTTTTTGACTTCCGTGTAACCGGCCGAGCGGAGCACATCCACCAGCATGTCCCCCGGTCTGATCTCCAGGGACTTCTCTTCGTTGTTTATTTTCAAGTTGATCTTCATTTTGTCACCTCCATCAAAGCACGTTTGACCAGTACTCGGCAGATCTCCCGCCGGTACTCGGCGTCTCCGCGCAGGTCAGCGCCGAACTTCAGCTCCTCGGAGGCGGCGCTGCCGGCCCTGTCGGCGAGACCTTCGTCCACCGAGTCGGAAGAGCCGAGAATCTCCGCCGCCGACTCGGACAGGCGGGCTCTGCCGGGACGCGCACCGACGGCGACGCGCCAGGAATCTGCC
>DSBN01000195.1 GCA_011046055.1 Sediminispirochaeta sp.
ATCGAAGATGAGATGAACAAACTCGGTCCCGTCGAGTTTGAGCATATTTTTCTGCGAGAACAAAACCTGGAGCTATGCAAGGGCTGCTTCAACTGCGTGATTCGGGGCCGAGAGTTCCGCCCGCTGAAGGACGATCTGCCGACAATCGAATCGAAGATCGACCAGGCCGACGGTCTGATCCTGGTCTCCCCCTGCTACGTTTCGAACGTCTCGTGGCTGATGAAGAACTTCATGGACCGGATGTGCTACACCAACCACCGTCATAGGTTTTTCCATCAAAAGATGCTGCTGGTCTCCAACGCCGGGGCGGGCATGGAGAAGACCATCGAAGCCCTTCGCCTGGCCGTTGGAGCGGGTCCCGAGATCGTCGGCGAACTCTCCTACCTCAGCCCGCCCTGGCAGCTGGCGGAAAAGGTCCAACGAAAGCAGCAAAAAAGGCTGGCCAAAAACGCCGAACATCTTTACCGGGCCATAGAACGCGACGCTCCGCGAGGAGGACTGCCGAAGAGGCCGAGCTTCTCCGACTATGTGCGTTTTCGCTTTTTTCAAAAAATATCCGAGGACGTACGAAACTACTTGAAAGCGGACTACCAGTTCTACAAGGACATGAAGAGCTATTACTACCCGACCAAGATAAATCCATGCCAGCGGATCGCCGCTTCGCTGATGCTCAAGACAAGCATGTTCTTCATGCGTGACATGGCCCCCAGCGAGCCGTAAAGGACCGGATAAACCACGGCCCGAAGACCGGGGATGATCTTCAGGCCGTTTTTTTGCATCGACACGGTGGAGACCTTTGCTGACTCCTCCATTCTCAGGTCAAGAATCCAAGAACTCCCGCAAAATTGCGTTCAAGGTCTCGCTGGCCCGCATAGCCCGGTCAGCCAAGCTGTCATCCGGCAGGTAGTAGCCGCCCAGGTCGACGGGCCGCCCCTGCACCGTGATGAGCTCTTCCATGATCTGCGTTTCCTTTTCACGCAAATTCCGAGTCAAAAGGGCGAATCTCCGGCTCAGTTCTGAATCTTCCTTTTGCTCGGCCAGAGCTTCCGCCCAGTACAGAGCCAGATAATAATGGCTGCCCCGATTGTCGATCTCTCCGGTCTTGCGCGAGGGGGATCTGTTGAACTCCAGGTAGCTTCCGATCGCCCTCTCCATGGTCTCGGCCAGGACTCCCGCCCGTCGGTCCTGCCAAGCCCGTGCAATATGTCCCAGCGAGGCTTGGATGGCCATGAACTCTCCCAAAGAGTCCCAACGCAGATGCCCCTCTTCGACGAACTGCTGAACGTGCTTGGGGGCCGATCCTCCGGCGCCGGTCTCGAATAGCTGCCCTCCCTTGAGCAAAGGCACCATAGAGAGCATTTTGGCGCTGGTGGCGACCTCCAAAATGGGAAAAAGATCGGTGAGGTAGTCTCTCAGCACGTTTCCAGTCACCGAGACCGTGTCCAGTCCATCCTTCATCCGCCGCAACGAGAAGCGCATCGCCTCTTTCAGGTTCATAATCCGAATATCCAAGCCCTCGGTATCCAGTTGAGAAAGGTATTTCTCGGCCTTTTGAATGAGCTGGCTGTCGTGGGCCCTCTCTTTGTCCAGCCAGAAGACCGCTGGGCAGCCGCTTTCCCGAGCTCTCTTCACCCCCAACTCGACCCAGTCTTTGATGGCCACGTCCTTGGTCTGGCAGGCGCGAAAGATATCCCCCTCCTCGACGCTCCGTTCCAGCAGGACTTGGCCGTTCTCGTCCAAAATCTTCACCCTGCCCGCCGTATCGAGCTTGAAGGTCTTGTCGTGGGAGCCGTACTCTTCGGCTTTCTGAGCCATCAGTCCGACGTTGGAGACACTGCCCATGGTCCGCGGGTCGAAGGCACCGTTCTTTTTGCAGAATTCGATGGTCTCCTGATAAATGCCGGCGTAGCTGCGGTCGGGAATGACCGCCTTCATATCGTGCATTTGGTTGTCCGGTCCCCACATCTTACCGCCGGCCCTGATCGCCGCCGGCATAGAGGCGTCGATGATGATGTCGCTGGGGACGTGGAGATTGGTGATTCCCCGCTCCGAATTCACCATCGCCAGGGGCGGACGCTTTGTATAGGTCTCCGCTATTTTTTTATTAATATCATCACGCTTCTCAGCAGGCAACCCCTCTATTTTTGCCAAGAGCTCTGACATCCCGTTGTCGGGACTGATCCCCAGCTCTTTGAAGCTCTGGCCGTATTCATCGAAGAGCTCTTTAAAAAAGACGGTCACCACGTGACCAAAAATGATCGGATCGGAGACCTTCATCATGGTGGCTTTGAGATGGAGCGAGAAGAGCACATCCTTGTCCTTGGCGTCTTCGATCTCCTTTTCGATAAAGGCCCGCAACTTCTTCACCCGCATCACCGCCGCGTCCAGCACCTCGCCCTGGTCGAGCTTCAAAGACTCCTTGAGCACCCTCACCTGACCATCGGCTCCGTGGAACTCGATCCTCCCTCGGGTGTTCTTCTCCAGGGTGATCGACTTTTCGCTGCCGAAAAAATCCCCCTCTTCCATACTGGCGACGTGGGATTTCGAGTCCGCACTCCACTGCCCCATGGAGTGGGGATGCTTTCTGGCGTGCTTTTTGATCGGTGAAAGGACCCGGCGGTCCGAGTTGCCCATTCTGATGACCGGATTGACCGCGCTACCCTTCACCTGGTCGTATCGGGCTCTGATCTTCCGCTCCTCTTCGCTTTTCGGTTCCTCCGGGTAGTCAGGTATGTCGTAGCCCTTCCGCTGGAGCTCTCTGACCGCAGTGTTGATCTGCGCCACCGAAGCGCTGATGTTGGGCAGCTTGATGATGTTCGCCTCCGGCTTCTCCACCAACTCCCCCAGGGCGCCCAGATCGTCACTCCGTCGCTGTGCTTCGGGCAGTCGATCGGAAAAAGCGGCAATGATCCTACCGGCTAGAGAGATATCCTTGACCTCCATGTCGATTCCGGCGCTTCCCACAAATGCTCTGACCAAGGGCAGAAGCGATCTGGTCGCCAAAGCCGGAGCTTCGTCGGTCTTGGTATAGACGATATTCGGTTTTGCATTCATATGGGCCTCTTCTTTTGATAAGTGGTTCTACCGGTTTCTACCCGGCGCTGCGGGCTACTATAACATAGAAAAGACACTTGTGGGAGTATAGACTGTCCCGAAGCTTAGCGCATTTTTTTAAGATTTTTTTAAAAGTTCTCAATTTTTTGAAGCAGGATAAAGAATTACCTCCTCTTACTAAGTAGAACCAAAACCCCAAGGAGGTATCC
>DSBN01000038.1 GCA_011046055.1 Sediminispirochaeta sp.
GACGTGGACGTGGTGCTGACCACCCGCGAACTGGCCCGACTAATCAAAGCCTCGGGGATAGATTTTCGCAGTCTCCCCGACGAGAAAGCCGACAGCCCGATCGGCAGCTACTCCGGCGCTGGAACCATTTTCGGCAATACCGGCGGAGTGATGGAGGCGGCCATCCGCAGCGCCTACAACTTCGTCACCGGAAAGGATATGCCGGATATGCAGGTCGACGCGGTCCGCGGAATGGACGGAGTCCGCAGCGGAGAGGTTGAAGTCGACGGGAAGAAGATTAGGGTCGCCGTAGCCCACGGGATGGCCAACGTCGGCAGTATTCTGCGGGAGGTGCGCCAGGCTCGGGAGGAGGGCAAGGAGCCGCCCTACCACTTCATCGAAGTGATGGCCTGTCGCGGCGGTTGTATCGCCGGCGGCGGACAACCCTACGGCACCAACGATGAGGTTCGGGCCAAACGAATCGCCGGAATCTACAAGGACGATGCCTCCGCGGTGGTGCGAGCCTCCTACCAGAACCCAGAGATCCAGCAGATATATCGCGAGTTTCTGGGCGAACCGCTGAGCGAAAAGTCGCACCAGCTCTTGCACACCCACTACACACCGCGGCCGATTTACCAAATATAATACGGCCTTGCCTTGCTGAGGCTTTCCAAAAAAAAACAAAATCCCAGCCCAATACACGGGCTGGGATTTTTATTGAAAAAGTTTCATCTCTCATCTGGAAATCATGACGGAATATTTGTACAGTTCAAACATGCAGAGCGAAAGAAAAATAAAAACCTTTGTCATCGACACTAATGTCTTCATCCACAAATACGACGCCATCCTCTCTTTCAAAGACAACGAGGTGGTGGTTCCGCTCTGGGTCCTGGAGGAGCTGGACAACCTCAAGACCTATAGCGATGAACGTGGACGCAACGCCAGGCACGCCATCCGCTTCTTAGATGGTTTGGCCAAACAGGGTGACATCCACAAGGGCGTGAAGATGGAAAACGGCTCGATTCTGAAGGTCCTGCTGGACTACGACCACGACCTGAAGGTCGACCTGCTGACCGACAAGCCGGACAACAAAATTCTGCTCACCGCCTTGACCCTGCAGAAACGGGGTCGCAAGGTCTTCTTCGTCTCCAAAGACATAAACGCTCGGGTCAAAGCCACGGCGATCGGACTGAAGGCGGTGGATTACGAGAAGCAGAAGGTCAACATCAGCGAGCTGTACCAGGGCTTTCGAACGGGAGACATATCGGTGGACTCCTACCGCGAGCTCGAAGAGGGGCGCTCCATTCCGTGGAACAACGAGCTCCACCCCAACGAGTTCGTTATTCTGCGGGACAAGGAACACCCAGAGCCGCAGCTGGGGCGCTACGATACGGAGACAAAAGAGCTCCGTCCCGTGCCTCCCTTGCCCGACGGGGTCAGCGGTATCAGACCGTTGAATATCCACCAACGGATGGCCTTCGATCTCCTGTTGGACGAGTCGGTCTCTCTGGTCACGCTGATGGGCAAGGCGGGAACCGGGAAGACTCTTTTGGCCATCGCCGCGGGATTGAAAAAAGTGGTCGACGACGGCGCGTATCATAGGGTCCTGGTCTCCCGTCCGGTGATGCCCCTGGGGAAGGACATCGGTTTCCTCCCGGGAGCCAAGGAGGAGAAGCTCTCCCACTGGATGCAGCCCTTGTTCGACAATATGGAGTACATTCTCTCGGTACACAAGAGACCAAATCTCAAGTCCATCGAGGCTATCGTGAACAGCAACATGGTGGAGATCGAGGCGATCACCTATATCCGGGGGCGGTCGCTGCCGAATCAGTACATCATCATCGACGAAGCGCAGAACCTCTCCCCCCACGAGATCAAGACCATCGTCAGCCGGGCGGGGGAGAAGACCAAGGTGGTCCTCACCGGCGATCCTTACCAGATTGACAGCCCGTACCTGGACAGCAACTCCAACGGCTTGAGCTACCTGGTGGAGGCTTTCAAGGGACAGAGTATCTTTGGACAGGTAGTCTTGGAGCACTCCGAACGGAGCCTGCTGGCCGAATTGGCGGCGGAACTGCTCTGATCTAAGCTCCTCCGGGACCATCTGGCGACGGCTGCGATTTTTTGTTACTATGCCTCTATGTCGCTTTACCGGGATATTTTCACGAGCATCAAAGAGGGTATCGAACGGGGGACCTATCCGCCAGGCAGTAAACTGCCGTCGATCAGGGAGTTGGCCGCGGAACGGGGCTGCAACAAACTGACGGTGAAGAAGGCCTTCGACCTGCTGAAGGAGTCCGGGCTGATAGAAAACCAGGTCGGCCGGGGCAGCTTCGTTCGCTACCGTCAACTGGACCGTCGAGAAAAAGCCCACGTCTACAGCTTCCACTCCGCCTATATCGGGGAGGTCTTTTTTCCCGTGGAGGAGGCGGAGGAGATATTCGCCCGACTTTTCAGAGACGAGAAGGGCCTCTTCGCCTCGGCTCCCGTGGGAGGAGAGGCGGAGCTGATAGCGGCCCTGGCCGAACGTTATCGGCTGCCCGCGGATAGAACTATCGTGATATCGGGAGCCCAGCAGGGCCTGAATCTCTGTGGGAACCTCTTGGACGCTAACGTCTCCAGGCATATGCTCTTCGAAGACCCCACCTACTCCGGCGCTATCAGAGTCTTCAAGCCTCTGCACTTCGTGCCTTTGGAAACCGACGGTCCCAGGATCGACGCTCTGCGAAGGGTTTTGGCGGAGGATATCCGCTTTTTCTACTCCATGCCCCAGGTACACAACCCCACCGGCATCAGCTACTCCAAAGAAAAAATCGAAACCATCACCGAACTGGCGAAGGAGCACGATCTTTTTATCATCGAGGATGACTACCTGTCGGAGTTTCTCCCCCAGCGGGCATTACGCTTCATAGATATCATCCCGGAGCGGACGATTTATATTAAATCGCTGTCGAAGATCAGCGCCCCCGGGATTCGTTTGGGCTTTATGACCGTTCCCCCTCGGCTCTATGAGCGGCTTCTGGCGAACAAATACGCTGCCGACATCGGGACCGCTTCGCTGATGCAGAAATTTCTGGCCAAATTCATCGAGTCCGGGGCATTGGACCGCCACCTCGATCGATGTAGCCAAAGTCTCCGAGATCGCAAAACCAGAGTGATGGAGCTGCTTTCGCGGTATCCCTTCCTCAAGATGCAAGGGCGACAGCACGGCTACAATCTCTGGGTGGGCTCTGAGTTGCCCTTGGACTATCCTGACCCGCCGTGGGCCGCGGGGTCCAAC
>DSBN01000172.1 GCA_011046055.1 Sediminispirochaeta sp.
ACTTCTTCCCGTCCGAGCTTGATCAACAGCGATCCGATATGCTCCACCGCGGGGATCAGGGTGTTCACGTAGCCCGCGGGCCGTGAGACCTCTATGGCCTTGCGGTAGAACTGTAGGGGGGTGGTTTTTTTGACGTTCGCCTCACGGGCGATCACCGCGAGGTTCCGCCGATCCATTTCGCTCAGAGAGGGAGTATCCTCCAACAACTCTCCCAAAGAGAGGTACACCCTCCCGTACTCGACATCCTCTCCGCTGGACTTTATCAGGAGAGAGGCTTCACGGGCCTTCTGCAAGGCCTCCGACCCCCTCCCCAAACGGACCAGCACGGCGGTGAGAAAGGACAAAGTATAGCCTCGGTAGCTATCCACCCCCAAGGAGACAATCTGAAGGTGGGCATCGTTCAGGTATTCCAAGGCCTGGGTCAACTTCCCCGCCTTGAACAGACTGGCGCCTATAGAGAATTTGGTGAAGGCCACCGCCAGATCCTCCTCGATCTCCCGGGCGATGCTCAAGGACTTTTGAAAAAAGTCCTCCGCCGCGTCAAACTCTCCCCGTTGATCCTCGATCAAGCCGATATTCAACAGGGTGGCACTTAGTCCGCTTTTATAGCCTATCCGACGATATATGCCCAGCGCCTGCTGCAGGTACTCGTTCGCCTCTTTCAAACGTCCCTGATTGCGCATCAGCAGTCCCAAATCGTAGAGGGGATTGGCAACTTGCCGAGGCAGATCGAGTTTTTGCAGAATTGACAGGGAGTTTTTAAAAAAATCTACCGCCCCGGCTATTCTGTTGTGGTGCACCTGAACCCTACCGAGGTAGTAAAGCGCCAAGCCCCGCTCTTCATGGGCCCCTTGCTCCTCGGCCATCTCCAAGACCTCCGTGAGCAGAGACTCCGCATCTTCGTATTTCCCCGAGAAAATATACACCCGAGCTAAGTTCACTCGGGCGCGAATGAGTGTGACCTCGCTTATCCTCGATTCGGGGTGCTGTATGGCCTTCTTCAACAAGCTTTCAGCCGCGGATATATTGCTCTGTTGAAGTTGGATCTGACCGGCCAAAGCCAGAAACCGTGGAATCTTAGCTTCCACGTCGCTCATAACCAACAGTCCCATCCCCGAGACCAGCTCTTGATAGGCCCGGTTCCATTGACCAGTCAAGTCGCAGATCTCGGCGATTTTGTAGTGGATCTCTCCGTTCTCGGGATCCAGAGGATTGAGCTCGATGAAGTGCTGGTAAAGGCGAATGGCTTCCTCGTTGGAGAATTGGGTGCTCTCTTTCCGTGCCGCCAGGACGTAGTATTTCCGGGCCTCCTCCACATTGCCGGCACGTTCGAAATGGTACGCTTTTTCGTACCCGTGTTCGCTCGGGTCGGGATAAAGAGCGCTCCACCCCTCGGCGATTTTTCGGTGCAAGGTCGACAGTTGATCACCCAACTGCATCTGATAGACCGCTTCTCGAAAAAACTCCTTGTCGAATCGGATCGTCTCGCCGTCAGCCAAGAGAATCCGATGCTCGATCAGCGCATCGATCAGGCTCTCGTCAAGAGAGAGCGGCGCGCTGGTCAGAAGCCTCCGGGGAAAAGAACTACCGGCCGCCGACAGTAGGGGTAGTATCCGTTTCTGCTCCTTCGGCAGGAGATCAAACTGCATGAGTGACAGAGATTGCGAGTTGTCGGGAAATTCGGCGATATTCCGGTCGCTGAGCACCGCCTCCCCGCCTCTGATCGTGATCGCTCCTTTCCGGCGCCAGGTGGAGAGCAGGGCGTACACGTATCCTGGAATCCCATTCGTCCACTTCCTGATACTCTGCCGCAGTTGTCCGTCGGGAGGAGCTCCTATCTCGTTCTCTATCGCCCGCGTGAGATCATCATCCTTGAAGGCTCCGAGAACTATCCTGTCCTCTGGATGAGCTCCCGGATAGTCCTCTTCGGAGAGGGACCGTGTCAAGTACAGCAAGGGCGGGGCAAGCTCGTTCGAGGAAGCCCGCAGGCGGGAGAGAAAGAGGCGACTGGAAGAATCCATGGCTTGGGCTTGATCGATGACAAAAATCAAAGCAGCCCGACGCGCTTTTAGAAAAAAATAGGTAATCAAGGCTTCGATCATCCGTTCGTGCTGCGCCTGGGGATCCAGGGAATCGAAGTCGGAGTCCGCGGTTCCACACTCCGCCAAGGCGCACAGGGCCGAAACGGTCCTCGACAGTTCCTCTCCCCCAAATTCCGAGCTTTCCCCATCGGTGTAGCTCCGCAGCCGCCGGGTCAACAAATCGGGGGTACGCCCCTCCCCGTCTCCTAACTGATCAACCAACGACGTGATATGCTCCTTGAACGGTCCGAACCCATATTGAAAAAGGAGGTCGAAGCGAAACTCGAGAATCTCGTACTTTGACTCCTCGCTTTTTAGCAGCTCTTCGACGAGTCGGCTTTTGCCCATCCCCGCCTCACCGGCGACAATAACTCCCCGAGCCGATTGCTCCTCCCGCACCCCGTCGAACCACTGCTGAAGCTTCGCCAGCTCCTCCCGGCGTCCTACAAAACGCGAAGTATCGGAGCGTGAAGTCCTCGCAAGGTCGTCCTCACCAGGGGTTTTGCGCGATACCTCGCCAAAGGGTAGCGCCTGTTCGAAACCCTTGAATTTTTTCCGTCGCACCCGGTTCAACGTATACTTAGTAGAATCCCGCCGGACCATAGCCGAATCGACCAGAAACTCCCCTTTGTGCGCCTCTCCGGCCAATCTCGCGCTCAAGTTCACCACCTTGCCCAAAGCGGTGTACGTCGACCTGAGCTTGGATCCGACAAAGCCCGTATAGGCCTTCCCGCCGGCAGCTCCGATCCCTATACGAGACAGCCTCTCCTTGACCGAGATACCAAAGTCAATGGACCTCGTCACCCTCTCTTCCACCGTTTTGGGGGCACCGAAGAGCACCAAGACTACTCCGCCCTTATCGCCGGTGTCCAAGAGGTTGATATAGCCCCCGTTCTTTCTCGCTTCTCCGGCGACCACGGCGAAAACATCATCTACCGAATAATCCTTCTCATCGTACATTATAAAAACCGAACTGATTTCGCGAAACTCGCCGACCTGCCGCTGGGGAAGATAATCCAGGGGGACGAACTGCGCGGCGACCCGAGAGTCGACGTCGGGAAGCGATAGAGCCGTCTTGTTATCCGAGTCAGCCAGTGGGCTCTCAGGCTCTTCCCGCCTCCCGGAGGATTTGGAGCTGGGACGAAAGATCACGTACTTCTCACTC
>DSBN01000288.1 GCA_011046055.1 Sediminispirochaeta sp.
ACCTAAGCAGCAGCTATATGGGAATTGGATTGAAGAACCCTATTATCGCCGGTGCGTCGAGTTTGACCTCCGACATGAACAGCATAGCCAAGCTCGAAGACGCCGGAGTCGGCGCGGTGGTGATAAAGTCCCTGTTCGAGGAGCAGATTCAGCTGGAGAGCTACCGCCTTGATCAGGAGCTCCACAAAGACGACAATCTCTACGCGGAAATGCTCGATATTTTTCCGAAGCTGGAACACGCCGGTCCCAAAGAACACCTGAAATGGGTCCGCAAAGCGAAGGAGAGTGTCAAGATTCCGGTAATCGCCAGCCTCAACGCGGTAAACCGACAAACCTGGATCGACTACGCCAAGGAGCTGGAAGACACGGGAGTCGACGGCCTGGAGCTGAACTTCTATCGGCTGCCGATGGAGTTCGACGTCGACTCGAGGACGGTGGAGAAAGAACAGCTCGATTCGGTACTGGAGGTGGTGAAAAACGTCAGCATTCCCGTATCGGTGAAGTTGAGCCCCTACTACAGCAGCCCGCTATATTTTATAAAACAGCTCGATAAGGCGGGGGTTCGGGGCTTCGTGTTGTTCAACCGCCTCTTCCAACCGAACTTCAACATCCAAAAAGAGGAGAACGACTACTCACTGAACCTCAGCGGGAACAACGACTACCGATTGGCCCTCCGATTCTCCGGATTGCTCCACGGTCAGATCAAGGGGGGGATCTGTGCCTCCAACGGAATCAATTCGGCGGAGACGCTTATACAGGTGCTTCTCGCCGGTGCCGACGCGGTGCAGATGGTCAGCGCCCTGTTCAACCAGTCCATCGTAGTGGTTCCAAAAATACTCAAGGAGTTGAAAGAGTGGATGAACTCCCATTCGTACTCTTCGATCTCTCAGTTCAAGGGGAAGCTCAGCTACATGAACAACAGCCGCCCCGAGTTCTACACTCGCGCCCAGTACGCCAAAGCCCTGCTCCATCCGGAGAGCTATATACTGCTCGATAAATAGGAGGGGGAAGCCCTACTGGAGACGTCGATACATCTCCGCCAGACCGGGGAAGATACTTCTGATCTCCGGGCTGGAGAGAAAACGCTCGAACTCGGAACGGGCGGCCTCCGTATCGGCCGCGTCGGGAGAGCTCAGCAGCTCACTACTACGCTGCTCGAAGTCGTTAAATCGCTCCAGCGCCATCCTCAACTGGCGGTTGGATTCGCTGAGAGTTACCAGCTCGGTCAGCTCATCGACCGCCCCTTCCAGATCTTCGTTCAAGGATGCTACCCGTTGCTGAGAGCGCTGGTAATCAGCCAGTAGTCTTCGCTCTCTGACCTCCAGATCGCTCAACTCACTCTCCAGCTCCGCGATCTCCGCCTCCCGCTGGCGCAGGTCTTGCCGCAGCTCCCCGATTCGGCTCTCCCGCTGCTGGAGCAGCTCCCGGCTGTTCTCTATCTCTTGGTTGTAGCTCTCGACCCGTTCTTGGTACTCCCGGTTCAGCTCGCTCAGTTGGGAACGAAGCTCTTCGCCCTCGGAAGCGGTGCTCGCCAGACTCTCCTCCAGCTCATCGACTTGCCGGGAGTACTCCTGACCTAGTACCGCACGGCGCTGCTCTTCAAGCCTCAGCAGCGACTCCACCGCCTCCCGACTGAGAGCGCCGTGCGCGGCTCCAGCCGCCATCGCCGCCTGAGCGTAGCCATCCAAGGCCTCTTCGATCTCCCCGTCGGCCTCATTCGTCCGAGCCTCGTCCAACACTTCGGTGATCCCATCGGCTTCCTCGTTCCTGTTGATCGATTGGAGTTCTCGAACAGCCACCGCCAGCGAGGGCAGCATCTCGATGGCTTGGTTGTAATAACGCCGTGCTTCGTACAGATCACCGGCCTCCTGTCTGGCCCGAGCCTCGTTGACGCTGGCTCTGATCGCCTCCATCGTACGGGCCGCCTCCAATAGAGATTCGGACTCGCTCCGTCCACCGACCCTGGAGGCACGCTCTTCTAGGACTCCGATGAGAAAAGAGTCTACCTGCCGGCGGCGGGCTATCTCCGCCGAAGCCTGCACCGAAGTCTCCTGGATGAAGCTGCGCAGCTCATTCAACAGCCCCCGCGCTTCCTGGGGATCTTCGGTTTCAAGGGCCTGCTGAATTTCCAAATACTGGGAGTTGATCCTGTTCATATAGAGTTGTTCGTTTCGTCGAATCTCCTCAAGCCGCTGCAGTTCATTCTGGGCTTGCTCGGTCTCCTGGGTCAGCGCCTCACGCTCCTGCTCAAAACCCCGACGGAGTTCCTCCTCCCGCCGGTTAGCCTGATTAATGAGCTCCTGCCGCTCTTCGGTGGCCTCGGCGAGAATTCTCTCGGCGGTTTCGCGGGCCGCCGTCAGCTCTTCCTCTTTTTCCAGCAACTGAGTCTCAATTTCACGCTGAAAAGAGGCCAGGTCTTCCTGATACTCCCGCTCTTTAGAACTCTGGAACTCTTGGAGACGGCTCTCCAGATCGCCTTCCGCCACCCCCTGCGCCTCCAGCCGGCTCCTCTCAGCGGCCAGAGCTTGGGATAGCTGCTCGCGTAGCTCCTGCTCCTTTTGAGCCAAGCGCTCTTCCATAGTCTCCTGAAGGAGCTGGCGCTCGGATTCAATTTGGGAGAGATTTTCTTGAATTTCCGAGATTTCTTGGTCCTTCTCCCGTAGCCGCCGTTCGGCCTCTCGTCGGACCTCTTCGAGGATCTTTCCCTCCGCGCTGGCCAGAGCGCCGGCTTCGCCGGAGAGCTGCTCAACCCGACGGTTGAAGTATTCGTTGGCCACGAATACTCCCGCTCCGATGCACAAAAGGGCAATAATATTGACGATCAGGGGGAAAAAGGCGCCTTTTTTGCGCGGATTGAAATGGGAGAAGGCGGTACCTGTTCCGATGGTGTTGGTCTGCGCGGCTTCGTCGATCTGACGTTTGATATCTTCGCGTTCTTCCTCGGAAAAACCGTCGATTTCGTACGATGTGTCGTATTGAGCTTCCGGATTTGCCACCCTCTCTCCTTATCTCTATTGTCGATCAATTGTCGACAGATCCCAAGCTTTAGTTTATATATTCTAGGTATCTTCATCAGCAAAGGTCAAGAGACTCTGGTATGTCGCCGATGATCTTAGGGGGTTTAGCGTGAAAATACGGGTCAAAATCATTTTTGTAGTCGTTCCCATCCTCATGACCTCTTTGGTAATAACCGGAGTGGTCAGCTCCTTCTCCGCTCGCAGTGGAATGACCCGTATCGCCATCGAG
>DSBN01000057.1 GCA_011046055.1 Sediminispirochaeta sp.
GAAAATAGGTCTTCACCCCGAGGCTGGAAAAAATCTCGGGAATGCGATTGTTCATCTTCGAGTTCAGCACCGTGTAGGGCCGACCGACCAGCAGTACGTGGACCTTCTGGTTCTTCTCGGGGTCGTAGTCGAACTCCCGTTCGAAGGTCTCGGTCAGACTCGTCGCCTTGTCTTCGACGTACTGGTGAGCCGCGGAGTAAGCCCGGGCGATCTCCAGCAGGGCGCTCTTTTTCCCCAGGTAGGGGCTCAGAAACTTCGACAGCTCCCACACGTTGTGCTGGAAAGAACCGGGCTTGATCAACGGTGAGAGGGTCGGCACGCCGTGCCGTCGGTCCAGCACCGCCTTGGTCAGCACCGGACTGTACTGGGTGTAGTAGCAGAACTTGCGGCTTTTGTCCTCCTCGTACTTCTGCTTCCGCGCCTCGATATAGACCGGTAGAAAGACCAGATCCGCCTTCTCGGCGACGTAGTCGGCGTGGCCGTGCATCGCCGTCATCGGCGCGCAGAACTCCGCCCCCGAGAGTTCCTTTCCCCGCTTGATCGGTTCGGCCATCCGCTCGCTGCTGAGCACCGGGAAGCCCAGCTCGGCAAAAAAGCGCCTCCACAACGGAAGATACTCGGCCATGTGCAGCCCCGCCGGCAAGCCTACCGTCGGCAGCTCTCCCGCCTCACGGCGATCGGCGTAGGCCAGTCGTCCCGCCTTTCCAGCGTCGGAAAAAACTCTGGCCCTGGTCTTCAGGAGATCAAAGCCGGAGCTGTTCAAATCGACGAAGTGCTGGGTGTCGTAGTCCCGTCCGCAGAGAAAGCCGAAGGCCACCGTCTGGCCGTCGACCTCGGCGATCCTCAACCGGCAGTGGTTGTTGCAGAGCCGGCAGGTCTCGGTGCGTATCGGAATCTCCCGATCGAAGAGCTGGAGCCCGCGAAAGGAGCTTTTCCGTGCCGCCTCCTCCATCTCGTCGGCCTGCTCCTCCCAGGCAATCAGGGCCGCCCCCAAAGCCCCGGTCAGGTGGCAGTACTTGGAGACAAAGATCGGCCGTCCGAGGCGCTGTTCGAAGGCCGCCACCAGGGCCCTGTTCTTCGCCGTTGCCCCCTGGAAGCAGACGTGGTCGCCGATATGGGCCTCGGTGGCCACCTTCTGCAGGTAGTTCTCCCGTACCGAAAAAATCGCCGCCGCCAGCACCTCGTCGACCGAGTAATCCTGATTCAGATAGTTGTTGATGTCCCGTTCCATGAAGACGGTACAACGGTCGCTGGTCAACGGAGCCGGTTTGTTCTCCGCCCGCCGGGCGTACTCCGACAGCGGCACGTCCAGCTTCGAAGCCTGCTCCTCGAGAAAACTCCCGGTCCCCGCCGCGCAGATGGTGTTCATCTGGCTGAAGGTCACCATTCCATCCCTCATGGTGGTAAACTTGGAGTCCTGCCCGCCGATCTCGACGATAGTGTCGATCCGAGGGTCGAGCTCGTAGGCCGCCCGGGCGTGGGCGGTGATCTCGTCGACGATGAGGTCGGCCCCGATCAGCCGTCCGATGAACTTCCGCCCCGAGCCGGTGGTCGCCACCCCGGTAATCCGGAAGTCCATCCCCCACCGCTGCTGAACGTGGCGGATCGTCTCGAATATCGCCTGCACCGAGTACATCGGCTTGCCCGCGGTCCGGGTGTAGAAGCCGGCGAATACCTCGCCACTGGGCTCGGCCAAGACCGCCTTGGTACTGGTCGAGCCGATATCTATTCCGAGCACCACCTCCGGCGCCGTGCCCTGCTCCAGCGGCAGGTAGATATCCGTCTCTACCGGGGACCTTCCCTCCAACGCCAGATACTCGAAGGATTCCAGCCCCTCGAAATCGGGGTACTCGCTCAGCTTCAGCGAGAGGGGCTGGTAGTGATACTCCCGTTCGGTCTGCAGTGTTCTGACGGCGTCGAGGGGATTGCCCTGGTACGTATCGCCGTCTCCAGGGGCCAGCACATCGCCGTCCAGAAAGGCGAGGGCCGCACCGTATGCTCCCCAAACCGGCGCCTCATCGTCGGTTCGTATCTCGGTCTCGAGAATTTTTTCGATGTGCCCGATGACCGCCCGATTTTTCGCCACCCCGCCGGCCAGCAGTATCGGCTCAGGCGGCGCCTCGTCGCTGACCAGGGTGTCGGTGATGTTCCGGGCCAGACCGAGACAGAGTCCGTCGCATATCTCCTCCAGGCCGTAACCCTCCGCCTGGGCGTGGATCAGGTCGGTCTTGGCGAAGACCGCGCAGCGCGAAGCGATCGTCGGAATCTGCCCCCGGTTCCGCAGCGCCAGCTCGCTGAGCTCGCCGCTGTCCTTGAGGGAGAGCCTCCTTGCCTGCTGGTCCAGAAAACTCCCCGTCCCCGCCGCGCAGGAGCTGTTGGTCCGCAGCCTTTTGTACTCTCCGTCGGCTCCAAAGTGCATAATGGCAAAGGTCTCCGCCCCGACGATCAATAGAGACCCGATCTCGGGGAACCTCTTCACCGCCGACTTCAAAAAGGCGACCCGATCGTCGATCCGCCACGCCCCGCGCAGCACGTCGGAGCTGTGCACGGTCCGCACCAAGGCATCGGCGGTACCAACTCCCAACGCGGACAAAGACTCGCTCAGAGCCGACTCCACCGACCCCATATGAAACCGATAATCCGAGGACAGCACACTTCCCGCCTCATCCACCGCCACCGCGGCTATCGAAACCGAACCGATATCTACTCCAATTACGCGCATGCCTCATTTTTAACAAAAAACACCCAAAATATCTACAGATATGGAAAGCTCGGATACTTTGCTCTATACTGGGAAACGACTAGGGAGGGAGCTTTGAAACACGTGCTTTTTTTAATTGTCTTGATCTTCACCGTCTCTACGACGGCCTTCACCTCAGATTTCTCCGACGAAAAAATGGACCGGTTCTTCATCGACCTTCAACAAGGTGAGTACCGTGAAGGCATCACTCGACTACTCGAAGACTCAGCTCTGGAGGAGCAGGTGCTCCACGTCCGCCAGACTATGGAAAATTGGGTCAATCAATTCGCCCAAATCAGAAGCCTCTACGGCGACTATCTGGGCTACGAGAAGGTCTTCGTCCAAAAGCTCGGAAATATCGAGGAGACGGTCTATTTGGTTCACTGTCAAACATATCCGATCCAAGTGGTACTCACCTAGTACTACAACGGACGGGAGAAGCAGATCGTCAATATGTACTACAACGACGAGACCCTCAACACACTACGGGAGTACGGCGA
>DSBN01000298.1 GCA_011046055.1 Sediminispirochaeta sp.
GATATAACCCTTGCACGGGACGGAGATTCGGCGGCATTTCGCCGTATCGTTCGGCGCTATACCCCCCTTATCTACTCGCTTTGCCGCCGGATGCTCGGGTCGACGGAAGAGGCGGAGGATGCGGTACAGGATATCTTTTTCAAGGTCTACCGATCCCTCGACACCTTCGATCCCTCCCGACGCTTCTACTCCTGGCTCTACACCATAGCCGTCAATCACCTGCGCTCGTTGCAGAGAAAACGCAGCACCAGTCCCTCAAAGATACTGCCCTTTGACCACACCGTGGACGACTCGGTACGAATGGACCGTCACACCCAAGGACCCGACGAAAACACCATAAGCAAGGAGGGCGAACGTCTCGCCCAGCGCGCCCTCGACCGCTTGGAGGTCGATTATCGGGAGGTATTCACGCTGCGCGTGGTGGAGGGGCTCTCGGTCAGAGACAGCGCGGAGATCCTGGGCATACCGGAGAATACGGTGAAGGTCAAACTCCACCGCGCCAAGAAACAGATGTTGGAGATCATGAAAAAATTCGAATGGGAGTGAAACCTTGCGTTTCCACCGACGTATATATAGATTAGAGGGAGAACATGAAGTGCCGAGAGTGTAGAGAGGAGCTATTTCTATCCGCCGAACGACAAAGTGATCGGGACCTTTCCGAGTTTGAAATCGATAAGCTGCCCGATAAAGTGCAGGTGCACCTTGAGCACTGCAGCTCCTGCGCCGAGGTCTACGGAGCCCTGCGCTTGAGCTTGGAGGCTGAGTCTTGGTCGCTGGAGATTCCCAGCGATCTGGCCGATAGAGTCGCCGATCGTATATTGGAGAGCAGCGACGAGGGGGACTCAAAAATCGCCGATACCGCGAGATCCGGCCGCTTCTCCCGCCTACTCGCCACCGCCGCGGCGGCGATCCTGCTCGTGGCCACAAGCGTGTTCCTTACCCTGCAGGTGAGCGAGCCCGGCGGGCGGCAAGAGGCGCTGATAAGCCAAGAGGGAGGAGCCCCTGCTTCTGAAAACACCATCCAAGTCCACCTCCGCCTGGAAGCACCCCAGGCCGAAAGAGTGTCGGTGGTAGGCGATTGGAACGGCTGGGATCCCCAGGCTCAACGGATGCACGATGAAAACGGCGACGGGGTGTGGGAGTTGAAAATCGAGTTGGACAGAAGCGGAGAATACCAATACCAATTTATCATCGATGGGCAAAAATGGGTTCCCGACCCCAACTCTCCCCTACAGGTGGACGACGGCTTCGGCGGAGTCAACTCTATCTTGAGTATCTGAGATTCGGAAATAAGCGGAGGACGAGAGAATGAATAGGAATCATAGACCTAAGGGTTTTCACAATATACTTTTGAGCAGGACCCTCCTGAGCATGGCACTACTATTGATGATTGGTTCCGCCCTCTCCGCACAGGCGTCTGCACCGGAATACCTGACGGCAATTACCGGAGAGTTGGAGCGTTTGGGTTGGACTCCTGAGCGGGTGGAAGAGTTTAGAGACGCCGGAGATGACAAGGAGTGGGACAGCCTCACCGAAGCTGAACCGGACATCGTCGCCCGAGCTCTAGAGCTGGCGCGACGCGGCGAGGTCGAGCTGCAAGCCGCGGAGAACGTCGAGCTGGCTTTCGAGCTGGCACGGATGGTCCAGCGGATGCGCGAGCTCGGTTTCGAAAGAAGGATGATCGCCCGGGTGAGTTTCGAGGGAGTTCGGGGTTTGAGCCGTGATCTGGCACAGGGGCGAAGCCAAGGTGAACCGCAAACCGGCCAGTCTTCGCAGTTTAGAGCCGATTTTAGGGAGCGGATTCGGCAGCATTTAGACAGGGCCAACGATAGCCGCCAACGAGCCTCTGAGAAAACCCGGCGCATGGGAACGCCCCAAGATATTCTAAGCGGAGCCAGCGCGTATCACCAGGGAGACGAGTTCCAAAACGACCCCGATTAGACTACCCCGATGGGCCATAGAAGCAGAGAGGATCGATTTATATTGCTAAAGAGAGAAGAATGAAGCTATCAATTTTCAAGATAACCATTGCACTCACGTTTTTTTTCCTCTTTCCCTCCCTCGCCACCGCCCAAGAGTATTACCAGTTGAACGAAGGGACAAAGCAAAAACTCGAGGCTATACTGGCGGAGAGCAACTTTTCTTCCGCCGAGAAACAGGTGATGTACGAGATCTTCGCCCATGTACAAAAAAAAGAGGTCCCCTCGGAGATGCTTCTGCCCCGTCTCCAGGAGGGGGTGGCCAAACAGGTTCCGCTCTTTCGCCTCTCCACGGCATTGGAGAGAGATTTGGATAATCTCATTGTAGCCCGTGACCTTATCTTGAAAAACAACACTTCCGAGTCATATATTAAAAACCAGGGAAGTTGGCAGAGAATCGCCAATATGCTGGCTGCCGGTTTCGACCAGGACGAGATTGTAGGGCTGCTGGAGCTCTGTTCCGGAAAACCGGAGGAGTTTCGCCACGTCTCCCTCCTCTACGCGGCGCTGCAAAAATGGGGGATTGCGGATGATGAGATTATGGATGTCTCCCGGGCCCTGGTGAGCTCGCCGATACCCTCCACGGAATACATAGCGGTGATGGATCTGTACCGGGCGGCCCGAGGACGGCGGATCAGACCGGAGGAGCTCTCCGAGAGAATCATTGTCGAGGCAAAAAACGTCGAGAGAGTTGAAGAGCTGGAACGGAGGATTTTGTATTAATGAAAAAAAGAACCCCCTGGAAACTCATTCCCCTTAAATCCGTACCGATTTTTATACTTCTCCTTCTCTCCTTGGGTGGGACCCAGGCCTTCTCCTTCTCCCCCACCGTGGTTCTGGGCGGCAGGCTGGATCAAGTCTTCTCTCCCCAAAGCGCTGCTCTGTGGGGGGATATGTATGGTTTCGGCAGTTGGCGTACCACGCTGGGCTCCGAAGCATACGCCGTCTTCAACGCTGACTCATCGTTCTCGCTGCCCTTAGACCAACAGGCAGCTTCGGTTGACCAGCACAGCCTTTCGGCTCAGGTCGGACTCTCTTTGCCCCGAGGCTCGCTGCTTCTGAGTTCCGAAACGTTTTTCTCCATCAAGGATCCTCTGTACGGCCTGACAATGCTTCCAGACTGGCGGGGGCGGTACGGCATTGCTCTCGACCAGAAGAGTACAAAAAAGGCCTACGTGGGGTACTCCGGATCCTACCTCTACCAGGAGAAGGGAACAGAGGACCGCCTCTCCCAGAGTACAGCCATAGGCTTCATCTA
>DSBN01000378.1 GCA_011046055.1 Sediminispirochaeta sp.
GGATCGCCAAGTATTCGACATTCTCTTTCTCATCGGCCGCCCCGCCGCCGGGAAGAGCGAGATTATTGATTTTTTGAAAAAGACCCCCCACGAAGAGAGAGCACGGGAGTTGAGAATCGGACAGTTCCACGAAATCGACGATTTCCCGATGCTCTGGTCCTGGTTCGAAGAGGACGCCATCCTCGAACAGATGGGTCTGCCCCGCCTGCACAGCGATAAGCAGGGCTTTTTCAAGTTCAAAGAGCTGTGGCACCTGCTCATCCGCCGCTTGGAGCTGGAGTTTTGGAAGCAGGAAGCCGAAGAGATCCCCTTCGGCGAGAGCCACACCGCCATTATAGAGTTCGCTCGGGGGAGCGAACACGGCGGATTTGCCGAGGCTTTCTCCCACTTCAGCCCCGAACTGCTGCGCCGATCGGCGGTGCTCTACATCAACGTCCCCTTCGAAGAGTCTCTGCGCAAGAACCGCCGCCGCAAAAACCCCGACAAACCGCACAGCATCCTGGAGCACTCCCTGGAGGATGAAAAATTGACGAAGCTCTACAAAGAGGTAGACTGGGCTCAGTTCTCCGCCAAAGACCCGCACTACCTCCACATCGCCGGAGAGAAGGTCCCCTACCGGGTCTTCGAAAACGGCGACGATGTGACCAGCGAGGAGAAAGACCGCCCCGAACTGGCCCGACGGCTCCGACAGGACTTGAACGCTATTTGGGAACTTTACAACACCTAGCGTCACGGCTATGATGGAAACAAGGATACTGCCCGTGGAAAAATACACTCTCTCCAGACGAGATGTGAGCCGGGGACGGCTCATCAAGAGCACTATTTTAACTCTTGCTGCGCTGCTCCTATTCTCCTGCGCCGGAGCCCCCCAACGAGAATCATCAGCACCGGAACCCCACAGCTCAGCGGCCGAAGCGATGGAGCTCCCTCGGCAGAGCGCCCCCGCGCCGATGGCCGAGAGCAGACAGCTGGCCACAAGCTTCGATATGGCCAGCGGCAAGGGAGCCGGACCAGTCTCAAATCAGGTTCTTCCCCAGGAGCCTCCGGCTCCGGAGACCGACCGGCGTCTTCGAGTCTACAGCGCCGACCTGGGTCTCCTGGTCAACAAGCGAGAGGAAGCGCTCGAGGCGATCCAAGGTTTGGCCGAAGACAGCGGCGGCTACGTGGAGTCCTCCTCCCTGCAGATGATCGTCATCCGCGTCCCCGCCGAGGACTTTCAGAGTGCATTGACCAAAATTGAGCAGATGGGGAAGGTAACACGGCGCTCGGTTCACAGCTCCGACGTCACCGCCGCCTACACCGATCTGGAGCGCAGGCTCGATCTCGCCCGCCGGACCAGGGAGCGGCTCTACAACTTGCTGGAGAGAAGCGAGGATACCGAGGAGCGGGTGAAGATCCTCAGAGAGATTCGCCGCCTCAGCGAAGAGATCGAAACACTGAGCTCCCAATTGGAAAACCTGGCCCAACAGATATCCTTCTCTCGAATCAGCGTACGCCTGGAAACGCCGGTTTCGCGGAACGAGCGGCCCCGGCAGATCCCCTTCCCCTGGATCGCCCGGCTCCACCCCCTCGAAGCGAGCACCGAAGCCGCCGCCGAGAGGCTGGACCTGCTCCTGCCCCAGGATTTTGCGGTGCTGGAGGAGGGCAAAAAGATCATCGCCGAGAGCGCCGGCGGGACAAAACTCAGAATAGGGGCGGTACCGAACGAACCGCGGGGCGACACCCGGTTTTGGGCCCGCGCCCTGCGCTACCACCTGCGGGATCAGTACGCCGACGCGGAGGAGAAGGACTTGGGAGCCTTACAAGGAGTTTTGTTCCAAAGCAAGGACCCCGCTCCGTTCTACTATTTAGTAGCCGTCACGGTATCGGACGACCAGATTCTGGTGGCCGAGGCCTTCTTCCCCAACCGACAAGAGCTGGAGCTGCGGGGGGAGAAGCTGTTTGAACTACTCGGGGAGGCTGAATTGTGAGAAAAAAAGTACCCTCTTTTCATCACTTCGCACCGGCCCTGCTGCTGAGCTTCATCGCGCTGGCCCCGCTGGCGGCTCAAGATAGCGGCTCCTCCGCCGAATCCGAAAGCTCTCTTGCTTTCAACGTCTATGCGGAACTTCTGGTCGTCGAACCCCAGAAAACCGCGGAAGAGCTGGTATCCTGGGTCGGATCCAAGGGGGGTTACTACCTCGAGAGCTCCCTCGACGGGCTGCAGCTCAAGGTACCGGTAGCCCATGTCTCCGCCGTCCGCTCCCTGGTTCAAGAAAATTCCGAGGAACTGCTGAGTTTCCAGCTCAGCAGCGGCGATGTCAGAGATGAGCTGCAACGGGTACGGGCGGGTATTCTCAGTCGAGAGGATAATCTCGAGCGCGTCCTGGACTATCTCGACGAGACTGATGTCCGCGGTACACTGGCTCTGGAGCAGGAGATCAACTCACTGATGCGGGAGATCGAATCTCTACGGGGCCGTGAGAGGGTGCTGATAAACAGGATCGATTTCGCCCACGTCAATTTGCGCTTCTCAACCCGACAGCCGACGCTCCCGGATCGACAGGACTCTTCATTCCCCTGGCTGAACACCCTCGGCCTGTACCGTTTCATCGAGGAGGCGACGAATTGAAAAAAGCCAGACTCTCTCTCCGCATTTTCTCGCTTTTGCTTCTCATTTTTCTCCTCGCCGCCTGCGCCACCAAGACTCCCCGAATCGAGCCCCCCTCCGGCTTCGCCACATATAGCGATCGGGAGGATAGCTGGGCGATCAGCCCCGAAGGCGTACTGTTTCGCAGCCGTTACGAGGATCACCATCCAGAACAGGGACTCAACTTCTGGTCACGGGCGTTGGAAAAACACCTCATAGACTCGGGCTACTCTCTGATCCGCACCGAAGATTTCTCCTCTCCCTTGGGCGACGGCGTCCTGTTCGAATGGTCGGCCCCCTTCGCCGCGGAAAGCTGGGTCTATCTCACCGCTTTCAGTCTTCACGAGGACCAAATCGCCATCGTCGAGGTCGCTGGCCCCTACTCCCACTACCAAGAGTATCGGGACGATATAATAGCGAGCTTGAAAACCTTGTCGCCGTGACGCGGCCCAGCGTTTCTGCGCAGCTTCCCTCCGCCCCAGCAATTCTCATTTTGGAAAGTGCACTTGCACTTTCCAAAATGAGAATGCCTCCAACAGTTAGAAACACAAATCATTGCTATGCAAATGAAGCAAATTCTCAATTTGGAAGTCATTAGA
>DSBN01000041.1 GCA_011046055.1 Sediminispirochaeta sp.
GACAACCATCTGATCGGGGATATCGCCCTGTTCAAAAGAGGCGAATCACCACTCTACCAATTCAGGTTTTCCCATGAGGGCATAGACGGGTATGGATCAAATCCACCGGGTAGCGGCTATTTTGACCGACGAGAGCAGCTTTCCGGATCGTTGGAGCTGAGCAGCCCCGGACATCTGCTGAGAAGCGAGGCTGAGTATATTGAGAATGAGATCGGCTTGCAGGATTTCTCCGAGGCTGTTTCGGTAGTGAAGCGTATGATCAAAGGTCAGGGAGAGTATGTTCATGATTTATCCACCAATTTTGAACTCGATACCGTGGTAGAAGCCCGGAGGGCTTCCCAGATCATCAGTGCCCAGCAGGAGAGCCGCGAAGTGTATCTCCGCTCGGGGGCTGGATTGGATTATGACCGGCGACTTTGGGGATTGAGATTGGGAGGAGAATACTCTTACCATGAGGCGAGCAGCGGAGAGACGATCCACGCCGGAATAGTTGATCTATCGGCTCGCCTCCGGGGCAGAAGTTTTGACCTAGATGCGGAGGCAGGTCTTCGCTGGGACGGGGTCGTCGATTTTCTTCCGGTGTGGAATCTTGCTTTCGAGGGCGTGCTGGGTCAGAGCTGGACCTACAAACTCGCAGCACGGTACTTCAGCAGGTCCGTGTTGGACTACGATCTGTGGGAGCTTTATCCCCTGCTTGGTTTGAGACGGAGCGTAGTACCTCATCGAGGACTGAATCTGGCTGGCGGGATATCCTACAATTGGAGCGATCGGCTGCAGCTAAAAACCGATTTGACTTGGCTGGATGAAAAGGGTAGCCCCGTTCCCGTGGACCTTGACGCCAGAGACGATGAGACGGGGTTGTTTCCTTTTGAGCAGATAGAGGAGACCGGGATCAAGGTTGATACGGGGCTGCACTTCTATCTCAACGACGAACTGCACTTGTCGGCTCAATGGCGGGGACGGTTTCTCTCCTCCAGCGAGCACTTGACTCCAGAACATTCTTTCGGGATGGATCTACGCTACGATGATCCCGAAAGAAAGCTGGGTCTTCTTCTCTCCGGTGAATATCAGCTCAACCCCATCAGTGAGCTGCCACTGATGGGGATAGAGTTTCGATATCAGGTCTCGTCGGGGATCACCATGGTTCTCAGCGGAGTCGATCTTTTGGAACCCCTGTACGAGGAGGGACGTCCCTGGTGGGGAGAGTATCAACGCCGGGGGATGCATCTGACCCTGAGTACCGAAGTGTCGCTTTAAGAAAAAGAAGGGCAGTCCGCAGCGTTGAAGCTCCAGGGCTGAGTATCCGTAGGTTGGAATTTTAGGTACGAATACATTGAATTGAAGGAAGGTGTGAAAATGGAATTAATCGGCAAGGGCGGAATAATCATGATCATTATTCTGTTCCTCTCTGTGGCAGCCACGGCGATAATAATAGAGAGGTTTCTCTTTTTTCGCAGGATAAAAGTAGACGAGGAGAAGCTGATCAATCGATTGAAATCCGTGTTGCGGAAAAAGCACTACGATGAGGGCTTGTCTATATGCGAGAATAATCCCTCGCCGATTGCGAACCTGATGAAGGTGGCTATAGAAAACAGGCATTACTCCCAGAGTGAAATGAAGGACACCATCATGAGCGCCGCCAATCTGGAGATTCCCCAACTCGAGCGTTATCTCACGACTTTGGGGACCATCGCTCATGTATCGCCATTGCTCGGACTTCTGGGAACGGTGACCGGCAACATCAAGGCTTTCGGAGTTCTCGGCAACTTCGGCGGTGCGGTGGGTGACCCCGCCCTGTTGGCCACCGGTATTTCTGAAGCCTTGTTGACTACCGCCGCGGGCATTATTGTCTCGGTGCCCACCGTCGCTTTTTATAACTTTCTGGTGAACAAGGTGAACCACATAATTATCCGAATGGAAAATCGGGTCAATGATCTGGCGGTTCTCCTGGGGAAGGAATAAATGCAGTTCCGTCGAAGATTAAAACCCACTGCCACGGTTGATATCGTCCCGCTGATAGACGTGGTCTTCCAGTTGGTGGTGTTTTTCATGGTCTCCAGCACCTTTATCCTCACCCCTGGAATCAATATCACCCTCCCCGACTCCTCCAGCGCCGAGCCGGTGGTGATGAGTCGTCTGGTGGTGACGATAGTGTCTGAAGATGAGATATACCTCAACCAGGACCGTCAACGTTTAGAGGAGCTCTCCGAAGCTCTGCAGACGATGCAGCGGCAGGAGGAGCTGAGCGAGCTGCGGACGGTGGTGATCGAGGGAGATCAGAGGGTATCCTACAGCCTGATGGTCAAGGTCTTGGACCTAGTCCGACAGAGCGGTATCGAGGGGATCAACTTGCGAATGAGGGAAGTCGAGGAATGATGAGTACCGAGAGGGACAGATTTCTGGTAAGCCTCCTCTCCGCGTTTGTGATACACGCGTTTATAGTACTGCTACTGGGCTTCGTTGATTTGGATAAATCTGAGAGAATGTTTCAAAGCACTCCGCCTTTGAGCCTCAGCTTGGACCTGCCCGAAACTCCCGTCTACGAGTCTTCCCCGGAGGATACTGCTCCTGCCGCCGATGATACTGACGCTTCACCGGCGGAGGTCAACGTCGAGGAGCAAGCCGAGCTTGAGCAGGAGGCTCCAGCGGCCGCGACCGAGTCTGTAGCCGTGGAGCGGTCCCCGCGTTCCACCGTAACCGAACAGTCACCCCAGCAGGAGTACCGCATTCCCCAGCCTTCGGCGGAGGCCGAACGCTTGGCCGCCGAAGCCGAATCGGGGCCGGCGCGGAACACCCGCCGCCAGAGTGCGGAATCCGAGGAACCCCCGGTTTCACGCAGTAGGGAGGCGGAGGAGTACGGGGAGGAGGTGCCCGAAGACCAGAGCCAACAATCCGAAGGATCAAGGGTCGTTTACGAAGAGGGGGGACGGGGCAGCGGCGCTGCAGAGCCGAGCTCCGCCGAATCGGATTTCGCGACGGATACGGAAGGACAAAGTCCCGCGCTGGTGTCTCAAGATTTGTTGGACAAACTGGAGAATGTAGAGGCATCTCCCGGTCCAGGGGAGGGGCATAGTCAAGAGCAGCCGACAGAGCAGCGTACGAGCGAGAGTCCCTCCTCCGATGTCGAGATAGCCCTGGAGCAGGGGCATCAAAACAGAGAGCTCTTGGACTATGCGCTGCCCGAATTAAGTTCGGAAGAGCTTTCAAAGCTGCCTCGAACTA
>DSBN01000074.1 GCA_011046055.1 Sediminispirochaeta sp.
CTCGTAGTATGGCTGATCTGGCGGGCATCTGGGGGGCCAGCTTGCCCGACGACCTGGGGCGAGGTGTAGACGAAGTGTTCAAGCTCGCCTCTTCGGAGAAGTTTTCCCAATGGTTTCACGCTCTGGCGGAGAAGACACTGGAGGAGTACGGAGACTCTTCCATTGGCGAGCTTCTCAGCGAGTTGAGCGGTACACCGCAGCCGGACTTGGCGGATGTGATCGCCCAGTGGGCTGGGGAGCTGATCCGACGGGTCGAGGAGGGCTCGGGTACGGCGGTGCTGTTTTTGCGTCGTCTGCTGCGGAGTCTGACCGACGAAGGAGAACGGAGTATCGCGGAGATACTAGGTATCGAAGAAGAAAAAAAGCAAAAAATTGACCAACATCTTTACAGCTTCACCATCAACATGCTGAACAGTCAGGTTCCACAGATCCTTGAGAGCGTGGATGTTCACAACCTGGTAGTCGAGAAGATCAACAGCCTGGATATCGAAAAGGTGGAGGAGCTCATCCTGATTGTTATACGCACCCACTTGCGGTACATAATTCTCTTCGGAGCGGTGCTGGGCTTCTTGATAGGTTCAGTGCAGGTGCTTATCACTAAACTGCTCTAACAAGAATTTACTTCAAGAGCTTGGTATCGGAACGCTTGACTTCGAACCAAGGCCCCTTCTGGCCGCTTCTGAGCTGGTGACGGTTCATCTCTTCTTCACTCACATAGGTTTTGATAGTAAAGAAGTCGTTTCCCGCCTCCACCAGGTACCGGGAACCCAAGTATTCTAGGCTGTTGATTTTTAGTTGAAAGGAGTAGACCTCCGAGTCCTCCCCCCTTTTGCTACTCAGATAAGTATCTTCTGGACGAAAGAACAGGTAGGTTTCGCTCCTCTCCCCATCCGGGTTGGGAATCAGGTTGGCGTTTCCCATAAATCGGGCGACAAAGGCGTTGACCGGACGATGATAGAGCTCCTGCGGCAAGCCCTCTTGTTCCAGGCTTCCGTCCCGTAGTACCACTATTCGGTCGGCCAGACTCAGGGCCTCCTCCTGGTCGTGGGTTACATATATGGTGGTCAGGCCGGTTTGTCGCTGAATACGTCTGATCTCTCTCCTCAACTCGGTCCGCAGTCCCGTATCCAACGCCGAAAGCGGCTCATCGAGCAGAAGGAGGTCCGGCTCGGGAGCTATTGCCCGGGCCAGGGCAATTCGCTGTTTTTCGCCGCCCGAAAGTTGTCCCGGTAGACGATCGCCATAGGCGGGGAGACGGATCAGCTCGAGGAGTTCGGTCACCCTTCGCTTTATCTCGGTTTTTTCTCGTCCCTGCTGCTTCAAACCGTAGGCGATGTTCTGACTCACGCTCATATGGGGGAAGAGAGCGTAGTCCTGAAAGACCAATCCTACGCGTCGTTCCCAGGGAGGTGTTTCGGTTATCTCTCTGTCTCCGAGCCATATCTCTCCCGCATCTGGTTTTATGATACCGGCGATCAGCTGCAGGGTGGTACTTTTTCCACAGCCCGATGGGCCGAGGAGGCAGAGGAACTCACCCTGTGATGCCTTTAGATCAATATTCAAAGAAAAATCGTCGAAACTCCTTTGGAGTCTCCGGCACAGAAGTCTCATTTCACTCCTCTCGTTTTTCTGTCTTTTCATAATTCCGCCTCACCGGAGAAGTCAAACACGGCGAAGACCAGAGTGCTGACCAGTATCAGAATACTTCCCAGCGCACAGGCACCGAAAAAATTGTAGGCTCCGATCAAGCGGTAGATAGCCAGGGGAATCGTTGTCGTGGAAGATGAAAAAAGCAGGGTCGCGTTGATTTCACCCAGGGAGATCGCGAAGGCGAAAATTCCCGCGGCGCCCATGGATGGCAGCAAAAGCGGCAGCTCGACCGTTCTGAACACTTCGCCAGGTTTTGCTCCCAGCAGCATCGCCGCGTAGCGTTGGTTGGGGGAGATCTTTTTGATCACCGATCCTACCGTCCTCACCACAAAGGGGTAGGCGATCACCGAGTGGGCGGCGATAATGACCAGTAGTGGACGGTCGCCAATATCCGGAAGGTGTCGCAACAGAATGAAATAGCCCAACCCCAATATCACCGAGGAGACGGACATCGGCGCCATGCTGAGAGTGTCGATGAGGTTGCGGTTCCGTAATCGGTAGCGGTGGAGAAAATAGCTCAGAGAGGTTCCCAATATCACCGCCAGCAGAGCCGCGAAAATTCCTATAAACAGACTGTTGCCGATCGCCGGCAGGGCGATGCTGGAAAATTGTCCCGACCCGGTACCAGCGAATAAGTCCCGGTACCATTTCAGACTGAACACGTTTTGACCGCCGCGGCTCAGTGGACGCTGCAGCGAGCGGAGCAAAACCGAGAGCAGGGGACCGAGGATCAAAAAGATCATCAGTGTACCGTAGAGTAAGATAAGGATTCCGTTCTTTTTGCCGGTGGAGACCGAAGCCAATGGGGCTTCGTGTCTCGTATCGAGTTGCTGCTGAAAGGAGAGTCTGTTCTGAAGCTTGACGTAGACAAACATTATGCCGAGGGTCAGCACAATAGCGACCAGAGAAAGAGCTCCCGCCGAAGGGATGTCCAGAGATGTCTTCGCCAGTCGGTAGATCTCCACTTCGATAGTACTGAACCGCGGCCCGCCTCCGAGGACCAGGATGATGGCGAAACTGGTGAAACAGAACATGAAAATCAGCGATGCGGCGGCGATGATCGCCGGCATCAGTTGAGGCAGCACAATGGTCAAAAAGAGCCGCCAGCGACGGGCTCCCAAGGTTTGAGCCGCCCATTCTTGACTCTTCGGCAGCTGTTCCCAGAGAGATGATACAAGCCGCAGGGCAATGGGAAAGTTGTAGAAGCCATGAGCCAGGATGATCGCCTTCAGAGAGTAGAGAATTCTCAAAGGGGCCCTGTCAAGGTCGAAGACCGCCATGAGAATCGAGTTGATGATACCGCTGTTGCCAAAGAAGATCACAAAACCGAGCACCAACAGTATGGGGGGGAGAACGAAGGGGACCCCCGACAGAGCTCGCAGCAGTTTGCGCCCGGGAAAACGGTAGTGACTCAGGATGAAGGCACCCGGCAGACCGAGCAGAAGCGAGAAAAGGGTACTCAACACGGCCTGACTGAAGGTGAAGCCGATGAGCCTGTGGGTGTAGGGTGACTTCAGTGTAGCAA
>DSBN01000281.1 GCA_011046055.1 Sediminispirochaeta sp.
GGGTGGGGCAGAGCGTGGTCGTCGGCGGGGATCTGTCAGGAAGCGGGAGCTTCCTTGGCGGAGGCGGACCTGTAGATGTCGCTGGGTCGGTAGTGGTGGCCTATTTTCAAGCTTCTACCGGAACAAGCTCCGTGGAGGGGGATTTCCTGCCCGGGACCTTCGGCGCTGGAACCGGAGAGCTTGTGATGGACGGGATGACGGGACCCGTGGACCTGGGTGCCTTCGTTTTCCACGACTTGAGCATCAACAAAACTCTCTCCACCGCCACGGTCCGATCCACCGGGGCCTCGACGGTGGCTGGCAGCCTAATACTTGCCGGCGGGACCTGGGATCCCGGCAATTTTACCCATGTAATAAGCGGAGGGTGGGACTGCAGCGCCGTGGTCTTTCAACCCACCGTCGGGACCATCGAACTCAGTTCGGCAGACCCGACCATCGTCCAGGGGGCGGGAAACAACTTTTTCAACCTGAGTCTACAAAACGGCGGAGCTCTCCACGGTGCTCTGGACGTGAACGGTTCGTTCCTGTTGAACGGGGGAGTTTTCGACGCCAATGGAGATGGCCTCGGGCCATACCAGGCGGAGTTCGCCGGAGACGTGAATCTGCAAGCCGGCAGTTTGACCAATCCGGGGAACTTCATCTTCGATGGCAACGGTGAACTGCTCAGCGGAGGAGCCGCTTCCTTCGCCAATGTATTGGTCAGCGGGACTCTTCTCCTAGGCGACAATCTGGACGTGAACGGAAATCTCCAGATATCCGGCGGTCTCGACGACGGGGCCAAGAGCGTAGCGTTATCGGGAAACCTCGACCTCACCGGCGGGAGCTATAGTGCCTCGGGGACGCTAATCTTTGATGGTAGCAGCTCGGTCACCAGCGGAGGGAACAGCTTTCACAACCTCTCTCTCGGTACCCAGGGGACTGGAGCGGTGAGTCTCAGTACCAACGATCAGATGGAGGTCGTCGGTACTTTTTCCATCGGTAACGTTGTTGACACTCAGCTCGATATCACCGATGACACTCTGATACTGTGGAGCGACTTCGACGCTCGAAACCTGGACAGCCTACAGCCCTTGGGTTCGAGCCTGGTCTTCCCGGCGGCGGCGGCCCAGAATATGTGGAGCGGCGGTCACCAGTTCCACCACCTGATCTTGAACGGAACCGAGCTCGTCTGCCGGGATACCTTGAGCTTGGCGGGAGACCTGACCGTCAGCGCCGGTCTGTGGAACGACAACGGGCAGGACCTTTTTCTGGCTGGAAACGTCGACCTCACCGGCGGTACCATGTCGGCATCGGGGAGGGCGATTTTCAACGGAAGCAGTCTTCTGAGGAGTAATGCCCAGGTCTTCAACAACGTTAGCATCGACAACGGCGCTTCCCTCAGCGCTCTGGATGATTTGGAAATCTCCGGAACACTAGAGTTCAACCCGACGGCGAGTCTCTTGGATATCACCGCGGTGAACCTGTATGTTTCCGACGATCTTGATTTGAGCAATCTGAGTACTTTTACCAGCGCCGACTCTACGGTGGTATTTCAGGCCGCGGCGCCCCAGAGCCTCACCTCCTCCGGCCACGGTTTTCACCATATCATCGTCAATGGTGCCGGACTGAGCTTGCTCGACCCCGTGACGGCCGCCGGGGATATAACGGTAGACCTCGGGATTCTGGACGCGGCGGGACAGAATATCACTTTGGCCGGCAGCTGGACGAACAACGACACCTTCATTCACGGAGGCAATACCCTGGTCTTCGACGGAGTCGGATCGGTGAGCCTGAACACCGGCGGGATAGCAGTGGACCAAGACCGCCTTTACTCCCTGCGGGTCGACAAAGCCGGGGGCGGCCTTCAATTGACGGGTAACTCCCTCTATCTGGAGGGGGATCTGCAGGTGCTCGACGGAACCCTCGATGCTTCTGGTTACAACGTCACTTTTGCCGGCAGCTGGTGGGACGTGCAGACCACCCTCACGTCGACGGCTCTTTTCGCGCAGAACGGAGGAGGCAGGGTGAGCTTTCTTGCAGCGGGTGTTTCGCCGGCGATACGCGTCAACGGGGACAACAGCTTCTTCGAGTTCGACTACAGCGTGCCTGGGGGGACCATCCTTTTCGAGCCGGGTAGAACCCAGACTATCGCGTCGGATTTCGTGGTCCAGGGGGCGGAGGGCAATCAAATAGTCCTGGACAGCGCCAGCCCCCCGGATCAATGGATCATCACCGTCAACAATTTGGCCACAATCTTCGAGGTGGAAATACGCAACAGCTTCGCCACCAATCCCATTACCCCCCACCCGACCTGTACCAACGGCGGAGGCAACAACGGCAACTGGCTCTTCTCCCTTCCCATAGATCACAGCTGGATAGAAGATACCGACGGGGACGGGAGAGTCGACCGGATCAGAGCCCATGTGGACACGGGGGTCATTCTCAGCCAGACCTTCAGCGGAGTGAGCGCGGTGGTCGAGGGCTATGAGGTCGCCGGATTCGATCCTGGTGAGACGGATTACGAGTTTTTTATCCACCTGGTCGAAGGGCGAAGCTTGGACACCGAGCGGAAGCCTCGGTGGAAGCTCTGGACCAACTCCGACTTCGTCAACGGATTGCTGGGAGTGGTCGGTGGGTCGTTGGTGCAGAGCGGAGAAGCGGCCCCCTGGGAGACTCCCTACGATCGAGCCCCCCCGGCGATCGGGTACAGCCTATCCGCGGCGGGGAAGGACGAGATTTTTGTACACCTCTCCGAGAGTGCCCGTCGCCAGTCCGACGGGGGGATGATCGGTGCGGAGGACTTCAGCTACGGTGGTGGGGCGGAGGTGATCGGTTTTAGACGAGTCTCCGGAGAGTGGGGCGGAACTCGGGAGTTCGTGCTCGAGCTCGACGGTCCGGTGAGTGCCGAAGAGATATACCAGCAGGGGCTCTTGGTGAGTCTGGACAGTGATCTGGATGATATGAACGATTTGGAAGTCGATCCGGGGATAATCAACTCCATCGGCGACTGGTACACTCCGGTGGGGCGGAGTTTTCCCGTCTCCGATCTGGGTCTCGGCCTCACTGGAGAGGGCTTGGTGCAGCCGGTGTGGGCGGTGAATGTGGATATCTTCCGCGATACCGGCCGCGGGGGGGTGGGAGAAATAGACCGGGTAGAGTACGGCGCCTTCGACTCCACCGGTTGGCTGCA
>DSBN01000205.1 GCA_011046055.1 Sediminispirochaeta sp.
ACTCTACGCCGAATCTGCCTTTCACCGGTTCGAAACTCGTCGTATGTAGTTCGTATTTGACTTGTATCGAATTCTTTGAAAAGTTGTACGATTTCAGCAGCTCCATATTTTTCATTTCACCATTTTGCTGCCACGACCGTTTGTTGGCGAAATGGAGCTCTTTTCTCTCCTTCTCCACCTTTCTAGCCCGATATATCGATCCCATAAAATCGATCTTCTGCTCGAAATTGCCGGTGGCAAAATTTTCGATCCCAACATCGGGCTCCAAGAAGTGGTCCAAAAAGGAGTTCTTGCTGTATCGGTCTATTCCATTTTCCAGGTCATCTTCCGTATGATAGTCCTCACGGTACCTAGCCATGGTATCCAGATAGTTCCACGCGGTGACCAGATAGTCCAGTTCGAAAAGGCATGCACCGGTCCGGTGCACATATGCATTGATAAACTGTCCTTGATACAAATACTCGGGCATACCGTCCAAATCTATATCGGTCACGTGTATCGAAGTAGAGAAAATCCCCTTCTCTCGGGTGGTCTTTTCGGCGTTTATCAATCCCGCATACACGGCTTTTCTGATTTCGTTACGGTACACGCCACCGTCCGGCCCGGTCCAGAAAGCGGCGTGGGTCTGCCCCTTCCAGCTCTCCTCTTTGGCCGTTTTTTTTCTGGATCGATCCCCACGCACCTGCCCGACCATGCCGTGTACGTACATCATTTTCGAGTAAACCTTCTGTATTTCCGGGTACATTGAGATAAACTGTCGAAAATACCTTGGTTTGCTCTCTTCGGAGACGAACGTTTTCAGCGGGCGAATTTTTAAGCCCTCCGATTCTTCGATTCTCTGTTCTCCGTTGCTCTGTTTAATGTACTGCGAGGGCAGATACACCCGCTGCAGCGGCGCTTGGTGGCGTACATGCTTTCCCGGCAGGACCGTGTCTATGCATTCGGACTCTCTGTTCAAAGCTTGAAAAAACCGCTCCAACCACCCGCCTTCGGCGAAAATATCTGAATAAAAGGTCTTGTTGACCAAAAAAAAGTCACCGTTGATCAAAATATTCAGATGGGCTCCGGCGGGGCTCTTCTTCTGCAGTTCACATATTTCTGCGACCAGTGTATCAGGATCTTCCACAAACATCCGCTCGATGAAATCGTTGTGCAAGGGCAGGACCACAGCGGTTTTTCCCTGGTCGTCGGTGATGAATATCTTATATAGATCCTCCTGCTTCTTTCCACTCTGGAGAATCAACTTGTCGTCCAGAAACAGATACTCCATGCCGCTGTTTTTGATGGTCGAGGTAAGAGTTGGTTCCCAGACTCCTTCGGTTATCCAACACCCCCGCGGGCGTTTACCGAATTTTTTCCTGATCAAGGTGGTCAAAAGCTCTATCTGTCCGATTCGGTCCTTGCTCGGTATTATGGGAAAAATGGGGCTGTAAAACCCGCCTCCGATGAGTTCAACCTGCTTTCTTTTGACCATCTCATTGAGGACCATGATGAACTCGGGATGTTTGTCATCGAGCCACTCGAGCAATGTTCCGGAAAAGTGGAAGGCCCCTTTGAGCATGGCGTATTTGTAGAGAAGGGTCAAAAACGGTTTGTACGAGTATTGATAGGCCTTTTCAAACTGATCTAGGGACGTACCCACGGGCGGACTGTTGTACGTCCCCAGAACGAGTTTAAGCTTTCTCATTCACTGCCTTTTTTTCTCTCTTCTCTTCGTTTTTCTTTTCATGTTCCGCCGGCATCAACGAGTCGTCAGCGGGGATGATGCATTTTGGCGGGCAGGCTTTCGCGGCGGATACCCGCTCCCCCTGCTGTGAATAATCGATGGTGGCCAAGAAGTTTTCGACCTTGAATCCACCATCGGGTGACTTCTTCTCGCATATTTTACACCCGATACAGCCGACTTTACAGTATTTTCTGACAACGGCTCCTTTTTCGGTCGAATTGCAGGCCACGATGTAGTCCGCGGAGTAGGGAATCATTTGCATCACCCCGGTAGGGCAGACCTCCACACATTTCTCGCAGCTGATGCACTTTTCTCGATCGACTCGGACCAAACCTTCCTGGTCGTAGTAGATCGCGTCGGTAGGACAGACCTTGATACAACTTCCCAGGCCGAGACAGCCGAATTTACACTCCTTGTCGCCTTCGAACAGCATATGCGCGGCGTTGCAGTCCACCACGCCGCGATATTCGAAGAGGTACGAGGCGGTGGCCTTCGATCCCCGGCAGTGAACCTGAGCGACCATCTTTTCAGACTCTCCTACGTCGCTTTCCAAGCCCATGATCTCGGCTACGGCCTTGATGGTCGAAGCACCTCCGGGGCTGCAGAGGTTGATCTCGGCATTCTCTTCCACTATGGCTTCCGCGTAGGCGGCACATCCCGCATAACCGCAGGCACCGCAGTTTGCACCGGGGAGGGCTTTTTCCAGCTCCTCTATCCGTTCATCTTTCTTCACGGCGAATATTTTGGAGGCGTAGGCCAGGCCGATGCCCAGCAGCCCCCCTAAAGCCGCCACGGAAAGAAAAGAATATATTACTCTAAGAATCATCTATTTCCCCCAATATCCCTGTATATTAACCGATCAGATTGTTCAGCAGCGCCTTGTCGAAGGCCATAAAAGCCAAGGCCATCAAGCCGCCGGTGATAAAGGCAATTGGTATACCGCGAAAGTACTTTGGTACCCATTCGCTGTCCAACTTCTCTCGAATCGACGACATTAAGACTATGGCCAGCAAGAAACCGATTCCCGCCGCGATACCGGCGACGAAACTCTCCAAAGCGTTGTAGCCGCTTCTGACGTTGATCAAGGCGATCCCCAGCACCGCGCAGTTGGTGGTGATCAGGGGCAGGTAGATACCCAAGGCCTTGTAGAGCTGGGGAGAGATCTTCTGGATAACCATCTCCACGAGCTGGACCAAAGAGGCGATCACCAGAATGAAGGTGATGGTCTGCAGAAAGGCTATGTTCAATGGGATGAGGACAAGATTGTAAATCGCCCATGTGGTGATCGAAGCCAGCGCCATAACAAAGGTTACGGCGAAGCCCATACCTACCGCCGATTCGAGGTTCTTGGAGACTCCGATGAACGGGCAGAGCCCCAGAAACTGGGTCAGAATAAAGTTGTTTATAAATACAAATGTAATGA
>DSBN01000128.1 GCA_011046055.1 Sediminispirochaeta sp.
CACATTCGCCGCAGGATACCTGCAGCGGTACCGGGAGGAACTGCTGGGCAAAGCCCATCATCCTCACTTTTTCCAGAACTTGGCGGCCCGATTCGAAGCTGGCCGAACAGTTGTCGTGCATGGTCTATCTCTCCTTCCCGTGAATGAGTTTCTCACCGTTTCTCAGCCTCCGGCGGAGCTCCTGTGTGCGCTTATCCAAGCGTTCGATCTCCGTCAGGATTGATTTTTCCTCTTCGGTGGTTTCGATTACCTTGTAGATTCCTCCGTTTTTGATCACCACTCGCCGATCGCCCAGCAAGGCCAACGCCGGGTCGTGGGTGGCAATCAACACGATCTTCTCTTCGGCTAACAGAAGATTGAGTGCCTTCTTGCGGTCGATGCCGGCGTTTTCTATCTCATCGATGAGAATGATCGGCGAGCCGCTGAGCACCGCCGTGTCGGCGATCATCAGCGCCCTGGATTGACCGCCGCTCAAGGCGGTGATCGGGGAGGCAGGTTCGAACTTTTCCCCGGCCAGCTTGTTGCCCTCATCGATGATTCGGTCGATGATTTGAGCTTGGTTTTTGACCATCCGACTCTCGGCGTGCAGCTCCAGAAACTCCCGAACCGTAAGGTCCATCACGAAGTTCATGTTCTGCGAAAGTTGAGCCACCAGCTTCTCCGAGGAGGAGTAGCGCCACTTGCGGTCCGGAGTTTCACCGTTGATCAGGACGCTTCGCCCAGTAGGGGTGTCGTTCTGGGCGGCCCACTCGATGTCGGCCAGTAGCCGGCTCTTCCCCGAGCCGGTGGGTCCCACGATGGAGACCACTTCGTTTTTTCTGATTCGCAGTTGCTCGAAGGTCTCGACGTTGCCGGCCTTGTCGTGTCCCGGAAGTATGGTCAAGGATTCGACCTTCTTCTGATCGCCCCCCAGAAAGCTGAGCATCTGTTCGATATAACTGCCCAGCTGTTGGGCAAAGCGCTGCTGATCCAGGGCCAGGTCCTCTTTCTGCTGTGGGTCGAGGGATTCGAAGAGCTCGGACATCGAACGATTCGAGTTCGGATCAAGCTCGATGCCGTTGTTTTTGAGAAAAATTTCCACGAAGGGGTACTTCGTAAGGAGATCACCGATACCAATCCGCAGAAGTTCGTTCACATCCAATTCGATTTTGTTCATGACTGCCGCTCCTCCAACTTGATTTTCCTCACGTTCCCCATCTGATAGGATTCCCCAATCCTGGTCTCGCCCAGGCAGTAGGAGCAGAGCGCCGCGGGCATGGGGTAGCGCAGACTCTCACCCTTGAGGCTCTGGAGCTCCTGATCCTTCTCGTATAGCAGGGTGGACAGCTCAAAGCTCCCCTGTCCGGTCAGACCGTTGACGTGGAGGATGACCGCCGAGGGGTTGACGCTGTGGACTCGCGAGGTGAAGACCTCCCGTTCGGCCTGGGAGACGATGTCCCCCTTGGTGATGACCACGATATCGGCGCTTTTGAGCATTGGACCTATCTTCTTCGGAGTGCCGATGCCGCTGAGGTTGTCGATCACGCAGACCGCCTTCACCCCCTTGAGGTAGGGAGAGCAGCGGTTGCAGAGCCCGGCGGATTCGCTGATCAGCAGATCGAACTCGTTCTCCAGGCCCCAGGAGACCACGTCCTCGATATTGCTGACGAAGTAGTGGTCGGGACAGAGTCCACCGGAGAGTCCCTTCCGTACGGTGACTCCGGCCTTTTGGTAGAGCAGATCGTCGTCGGTGTAGAGGCAGTCGAACTTCACCACTCCCACTTTGAGCTGTCGTTGCTTGAAGGACTCGATGCTCTTCAGGATTACGGAAGTCTTGCCCACCGAGGGCGGTCCGGAAAAGGTTACAAGATTCATGTGTGTACCGCCTCCTCGATTGACTCGTTGAACAGCATCTCGCACTGCGAAATTGTTTCGGCCACATCGATGGAGTAGATGTAGTCCCACCCAAGCCACATAAAAGAACGGTCGTCGTCCAGGTGGTTGTCCACCTCCGGATTGGTGCTGGGAAACAGTCCGCCGTGGGCCAGAATCTCACCCACCTCGCGGGAGGCGAAAAAGTCGATCACCTCCTTGATCTCGTCCCTCCGATTGACCTTGGAGAGCATAAAAATTGGGCTGAGGATCGCCCCGTCCCGCGGCCATACCGCCTCCATGGAGCTTCCCTCCTTCACCGTCTTGGTGAAGAAGTAGGGCATAATGGTGACGGCCGGACGTCTGATACGTTTGTGTTCGCTTTTGACCATCTGGGCGGGGTGGAGCGAGTCGAGCAGGCTCAGCCCGAGCTTGCGTACCCCCTCTGAACCGAAGTTCTTGTGGATATTCAGCAGGATGGCGTTGAAGAGGTCGAAATCTCCCACCGGCAGGGAGACGCTGTTCTCATACGCGGGCTCGAGAATATCCGCCCAACTCCGGGGTACCGGCCTGTCTCCCAGCTCCTGGGTATTGACCAGGAAAACGGCGGGAACCACGCCGATCATGGAGTAGTGTCCCCGGGGGTCTTTCAGACCGTAGCCTCGGAAGGTGCCGTTCTCCTTGGCATAATCTAACTCGTCCCGAAAAATCCCGGCCTTTTTGAACTTGCCTATCTTTTTTTCGTCAAAAAAAAGGTCGAATCCGGCGGATATAAAAAGGTCCGGTATGAGCTCGCTGTCTTCCACATCGCTGAGGTTTTGTTTCACCCAGTCCAGACCCATGGAAGCAGCCTTCAGTTCGTACTGGATATCGAGGTTTTTCCGTCGGCTGAAGTCCTCCTTGAATCGCTCAAAAGCTTCCAGCAGGGGTATTCTCACCGGACAGGGGAGGAGGCCGGTGACCTTGACGCTGTCACCGTTCCGTGAAGAGTGCTCCTCGGAGAGGGTTACGTCCTCACCGAGGAGCTCCTTGTCGATACTGCGGTTCAGCAGCCGCACAAAGGCGTCGGGGTCCCGGTTCTGGAAGCTGAGGGCGGTGGAGAGGCTTATGCTCTTGCCGAAGCTCTTGCGTTTCTCCTCGTCCCCCATTTGGGGAAAACCGTTGGCCTTGAAGACCTCGATGGTTTGCGGGTATTTTTCGGTGATTTCGAACAAGGTGTCGTTGAAACTAAAATATTTCTCCGTCATACTGACTCCCGTGCTTGTATTTCTTAATCCTTAGCATTATTATAGGG
>DSBN01000064.1 GCA_011046055.1 Sediminispirochaeta sp.
GTTACTGTATACGCACTGTACGCAAGCCAGGTTGTCCTGGCCAGGTGAAAACTACAAACCCTTCAGCCCCATCAGATCAGAATTTTACCCGTTTTTTCACTGTGTTACGGGACAGCCTGAATTTGACCTTCTTTCTCAAGGAAACTAGACTTTTTAATATCCAGACTTTGAAAGGAGAACAATATGGATAAGCTGAATGTTGAGAAACGGAAATTGGCCAAAGCCTCGGCCCTTATTTTCATAGCTCTAATAATGGCGGCTTTGGGCAGCTGCGGCGGCGAAGAGACGAAGACCGCCGATCAGAAAAAGGGCCCCGTAGTAGTGGCCTCAAAAATCGACACCGAAGGCGCCCTCCTGGGCAGTATGATCGTCCAAATCCTGGAACACCACGGATTCGACGTGGAGGACAAGACCGAGTTCGGCACCACCGATGTGATCAGAAAGGCGATCAAGGCCGGAGAAATCGACATCTACCCGGAGTACACCGGAAACGCCGCGTTTTTCCACGGCGTAGCGGAAGATCCGGTCTGGAAAAACCCCGAACAGGCCTGGCAACGAGCTCGAGAGCTGGACCAGGAGGCCGACGATCTGCGCTGGCTGGCCCCCTCTCCGGCGAACAACACCTGGGCTATCGCCATCCGTCAAGACCTGGCGGAACAAGAAGGACTGGAGAGCCTTGAAGATTTCGCCGCCTTCATCCGTCAGGGTGGAAGGATAAAGCTGGCCTGCTCCGAAGAGTTCGCCGGCCGGGAAGGCGCCCTGCCCAGTTTCGAGGAGGCCTACGATTTTCACCTGAAACAGAGCCAACTACTCATCCTCTCCGGGGGCAACACCGCCACCACCGAAAAGGCGGCGGCCGAGCAGACCGACGGAGTCAACGCCGCGATGGCCTACGGGACCGACGGAGCCTTGGCCAGTCTATCCCTGGTGATCCTCGAAGACAGCTTGAACGTTCAGCACGTCTATCAGCCAGCTCCACTGGTACGAGGTGAGATCTTGGACGCCTATCCGGAGATCGAAGATCACCTGAACCCGGTCTTCCAATCGCTGGAATTGGAAACCCTCCAGGAGCTGAACTCGAGAATCGCCGTCTTCGGCGAAGCCGCTTCCGCCGTAGCCGGAGACTATCTGCAACAACGGGGATTCCTCGAATAGATGCGCTTCTCTCTGTTCAGCCTCCTCTGCCTGGCGGCGAGCTTCTCCATGCCCCTGGTGGTCTTGAAGGAGAACCGCATCGTCACCGGGCGGGGAGTCTGGCTGTTTCAAATCAACCCGCTGTTCGCCGTTGCGGCGGGACTGTTATTGATCCTCATGGCCTTTCTGCTGTACAAGGGGCTGTGGCGAGGACTCCAGGCCCATCTCTGGGCGTTTTTTTTGTTCCTGCTTATTTTTTCGGTTCTGCTGCACCTGCAGCAGAACCTGTCGAAGTGGGACCTGCCCGCCATGGGCCGGGTGAGTTTCGCCGGCGGATTTTGGTTTTCTCTCTTTTGCATCTATCTGCTGCTCAGCTGGGCCTATCGACAGACCGATTCCGCCGTTCAACGGTACCTGGTGGTTTTCACGCCCCTGCCGTTGTTACTGCTGCTGTTGTTTTCAGGGGTCTTGCAGCAGAACTCTATTTATCTCGAATATGTCAATCGACAGTCCAAATTCTTCTATGAACTGCTCAAGCACATCAAACTCACTCTCACCGCCGTGGGCGCAGCCGCGTGTATCGGCGTGCCCGTGGGAGTAATGGCGGCCAGGTACGAAAAATGGCGTGATTACGGCTTTCGGGTGGTCAACAGCATCCAAACCATCCCCAGTCTGGCCTTTTTCGGACTGATGATAGCTCCACTGGCGCTGCTGTCCAGGAGCTTTCCAGTCCTTCGCGAACTGGGCATCTCAGGAATCGGGGAAGCTCCCGCCCTGATCGCTTTGAGCCTCTATGCCCTCCTGCCGATAGTACGCAACACCTTCACCGGCCTGTTCTACATAGACCAACAGGTCAAACTCGCCGCCGTAGGGATGGGAATGAACAAAGGACAGGTCTTCCGCAGCATCGAACTACCATTGGCCGCGCCGATGATACTCACTGGCCTGAGAATATCCCTGGTGCAGACCACCGGCAACACCGTGGTCGCCGCCCTGATAGGAGCGGGGGGGATGGGGACATTTATTTTTCAGGGTCTGGGGCAATCCGTCCCCGACCTCATCCTGTTGGGGGTAATTCCAGTGATTATTCTGTCGGTGTTTTTCGACCGGCTTTTTTTCGCCGCCGAAGGTCTCCTCACTCCAAAAGGACTTCGAGTATCATGACCGGAAGGAAAAGCTCGTATCTAAAGCTGCTCGTATTTGTTCCGTACCTGGCATATCTCATCTTTCCCCAGGTCCAAAGGACCCTGCTCGGAACACTGTTTCCCGCGACCGAAGAGCTGGTCTACCCCCGGGCAGGACTGCTCTACCTCTTCGGCGAACACCTCCTGCTGGTCCTGTTGTCGGAAGTACTCGCCTTTCTCAGCGGTCTGAGCCTGGGGATTGTCGTCACCCGCCGCTGGGGGGAGGAGTTCAAGCAGCCGGTGCTGGACCTCAGCGCGCTGCTGCAGACCTTCCCGCCGGTGGCGGTTTTGACCCTGGCGGTTCCCGCCTTGGGATTCGGCTTTGCCCCGGCTTTCTTGGCCCTCTACCTCTACAGCATTCTGCCCATCGTCCGCAACTGCATCACGGGCCTCTCTTCGGTCTCCCCCAGTCTCAAGGAAGCAGCCCGGGGAATGGGAATGAACTCCCGACAAATTCTCTTCCAGGTCGAACTGCCTCAAGCATTTCCAGCCATCCTGGCGGGGACTCGAATCTCCACGATCATCAATATCGGTACCGCCACGGTGGGGGGAGTTATCGGCGCCGGGGGACTGGGGGTAGTTATCGTGGCCGGTCTGGTTCGGGACAACACCGCCTTTGTCCTGCAGGGCGCCTTGGCCGCGGCCGGCCTGGCCTTGGCGGCGGACGGGATTTTTGAACTGTGGAACTCGAGACTGTCGGTGGTGAGCTCTCGCAGCACCGACAACAATCGAAACTAAGCCAAATCCTTTTCACCTTGAAAAAAAAGAGGAGGAGCTGATGCGGCAGTTTCTCAGCTCCTCCAGACCCTATAAC
>DSBN01000184.1 GCA_011046055.1 Sediminispirochaeta sp.
CTCTTCGGCCAGGTCCAGAGCGGCGTTTACCCGCCGGGCTTCCGGTTCGGCCAGACTCCCGAGATCTCCGCTGGGATCGGAGAGTATGATAACCCTGGTAAGGGGGGTCGGGGAGTCGTGGTCGTAATTGCTGATGATTCCAAAGACGATATTGGCTTGATTCAAACCGGGGGCTCGGTCCTTCACGGAGATGATTTTATGCTTTCCGCTGTCCGGGTCGACTTGGATATCGAACTCCTCGAACTCGCCTCGTGGAATCGGTACATCCTGGGACATGCCGGTGTAGGTCAGCATTTTGATAAACTCGTAGGGATACACCATGCCCCGCTGTCTCGATCTGACCGCTTTGGTCACGTACTGATCAAAGGATTCCAGCGGTTCTTCGGCGGGACGCCGGTTGCGAACGGCCAGATGATCCTCGGTGACCACCAGAAAATCAAGCTGCATCTCCCTGACCCGCTCCTCGCTCCACCTTTTGCGGCGGGTGTAGACGGTGAGTTTCTCCAAGCCCAAATCCTTGGATGCGTGCATCAGACGGCGACCGTAGTCCTTCAGTTCTCGAAATCTGATCTGCAGGAGATTTCTGTTATGAATGACGATACGGTTCCACTGCAGGCGGTAACGGTATTTGGCCTGAGCCGAGCGCATCGCAAGCACCGCCTCCATATAGAGGTTCTCAAACATCAGTAGTCGACGAAAAGAGTCGCTACTGTCGGTCTCCGGTTCGGTCTCCGAGACGTCGGCAAAGGCGAAGAGTCGGATGTCCTTGGGATTCTCCTTGGAGGTGGCCTCCAAGAGTATTACCGAGTCGTTGTGGTAGATGGTCTGCACATCGAAATTTTTTAGCCGGTAGACCCGCAGCTCTCGGTACTGAAGCGGACTGAAACCTCGGGCCAAGCTATTCTCTTCCCAGCGGTCGGTGAAATTGTAACCGCGGAAAGCCAGACGGCGGATAGAACCGTAGATGCCCACGGAGAGCCGGAGGCCCTCGGTGCCGGGGTTTCGGAGAAGCCGCTCGAAGCTGTCTTCGTGGCTTTCGTTCTCTGCAAGAATCAGCAGGTTTATTTCATCGATCTTGTCGAATTTGCTCTCCGCCATCCAACTGGTAAAGTCCAAGGTTTCATCGACACGACTCTCCGGTAGTACCGTAAAGAGCGAAGTGGATTCCCGTCCCCCCTCTTCGCTTCTCACCGCGTAGATGTTGAGCTCCTGGAGACGGATGAGCTCTTCGCCGACAACATGACGATCTCGATTGGATCGGAGGGCGATCAAGCGTAACGCCAGTTCCGACGAATGGGAGCTTCCCGACAGGGCCAGAGGAATGAGCTCTTTGAGTATATAGGGCCCGGCGTCGATTATTTTTGAGAACTCCTCTCCCTTTTCCGTATTGTTCTGGACCCGGTTCACCAGGAGCTGGACCGTCCGGTAGTGCTCCTGCCGCTGGTGTTCGAGTTTTGCCCGGTCAACTATTTCGTAACGGGCGTGAATCGCCGAGTCGGCCAGGGAGGGGTAGCTCTTTTGAGTCAACTCCACGATCTGGTCGATTCTGCTAGAGATGCTCGGGTGGACCGATTCGGGGATACTCAGATCCTCCATAGCGAAGAATATCTCTTTCAAGGCGCGCTGTTTTTCCCGGAGGTTGCCATGGGATCGGAAAATGTTGAACAGCGCATACTCTATCTGCTGGGCTTCGCTGAGCCCGGCGATGAGAGGATAGGCGTCCACCGCGTTTTTGAGATCCGCCAAGAACTCTTCGGGAAGTCCCTTCTCTTTGTCGCTGCTGCGGCGAAAGTAGTGGCTCAGCAGTTCCTGGTAGGTCATTGGGCGGGCCAAGCTCTCCGACTCGACCTCCCGTTTGGTGAAAAGCTTCTCCACGGCACTGTAGAAAGAGAAGAGTTCTATCAAGGTCGATACGAGTTCGTCCAAGTATTCCTGATGGCAGCGAATGAACTCTATAGTCTCATTGACCAAGTCCACCGGGTCTTTGTCGCTGTCGTAACCGAGGAAAAGCGCGTAGAGCTCGCGCTGATACAAGCTCCATTCCTGACTTAGACCGAAGTGGCGGTCGGAGAAATCCACCGACTGACCGCTTTCCGTACTTTGATCCGTTTCCTCACCCTGGCTCTCCAGAAGGACCAGAGGCTGGCCAGCGGCCACCTGCGACCCTTCGTTGACCAGTACATCCTGTACATTTGCGTCGATGGGAGCCTCGATGAGCATTTCCATTTTCATGGCTTCCAAAGTAAGAAGAACATCTCCCTTTTTCACTTGGTCGCCGGGTTTTACGTTGATACTCAGTACAATGGCCGGGGAGTGGGCCTTGACGTAACCGCCGGAATCGCTCTCCAGAAGCACCGGGTAGCCGTCGACCTCGCACTGTAGTGCATCTGCCCGGGGAACCATCAAAATGTTGTGGCGCTCATCGTCAATGTAGAGTATCGACTCCTGTTCGGTCTCCACGTAGCGGCATACCAACTCTCGCCCTTCAAAGCGTAGATGAAAGTACTGCCGGCCCATGGATCGAACCAGAAATGAGTAGGAGTTGCCCAGAGTCGAAAGGTTCACTTCGTAGCCTTCGGACTTGAGACGCCCCCGGGGACGTCCGGTACGGGATATTTCCTGCTGAAAGTTGAGAAAATCTCGGCGGTACTCCCGTTGGTACATCTCTACGGCTCCGGCCATCAGTGCGAGCTCTATACGCTGCGAGTCGGCGGCGGGAAGGCCGGTTCCGATGAGCTCCTCCACGAATCCGGTGTGTACTCCGCCCATCCTTACCTGGGGAGTGTCCAGGAGTGTCAGTAGGAAGGCTTTGTTGCTGGTACCGTTTTGAAGGCGTACCCGCAGCTCGCTCAGAGCCCGTTTGAGGCGGGAAAGGGCGTCGTCCCTGCTGGCGCCGTGGGCGATGATTTTGGCCAGCATCGAGTCGAACTCTCCGGGAATATCGCTGTACTCTTCGATGCCCGAATCCACCCGAATACCGGGACCGGCGGGAATTTTCAAATATTCAACCCGGCCCGGAGCAGGGCTGAAATCACGGTCCGGATCCTCGGCGTTGAGGCGAACTTCTATGACCGCCCCCTGGGGTTCGCGGTCGGAAAAATCGAGCTCTTTGCCCATGGCCACATCGATC
>DSBN01000071.1 GCA_011046055.1 Sediminispirochaeta sp.
CTTCGAGACCTTCTGCCGCGACATGCTCCGGGGCAGGATGATGTTCAGGGCGATCGCCGATAGTCCGCCGGTGGTGATCGGGCTGGAGAACATCGCCTGGATGAAGTCGGTGAAGGGGTTGAGTATCTCCGGCTGAAACACCACGCCCAGGCCGAGGCTGAGGCTGATGGCGATGATCAGAACCCCGCGCCGGTTGATCGTCGCGGTGGAGATGATTCTGATGCCCCCGGCGGCGATGGTTCCGGCCATAACCAGCATGGCGCCACCGATTACCGGCGGTGGTATAATACTGAAGACCCCGCCGACTATGGGGAAGACGCCCGAGAGTACCAGAAAGAGGGCCAGAAAATACCCAACGTAACGGCTGGCCACCCCGGTCATCTGGATGACTCCGTTGTTCTGGCTGAAGGTGGTATTGGGGAAGCTGTTGAAGATTCCCGCGATCACCGAGTTGATACCGTCGCCCAAGACACCGCCGGAGAGGCGCTTGATGTACTTCTCTCCCTCTACTTTCTCCCCGGAGATCAGCATGGTGGCGGTCAGATCTCCTATCGATTCGACCGTAGTGATGAGAAAAAGCAGCGCCATGGGGATCACAAAGGGCCAGGCGATGGAGAAGCCGTAGCGGAAGGGGATCGGAGGAGTCACCGGGTCCAGTTCGCCGATGGCGGTGATGTCGATCACCCCGAGGAACAGGGCCACCACGTAGCCGACCATCATTCCCAGAAAGATCGACCCCATTCGTAGCCAGATGTTGCGGCTACGATTGAACAGCACGATCGCCGCCAACACGATTCCCGCGAGCATCAGATTCCGCGGGGTGGCGAAGAGTTCGGGTTTGTTGTTCAGTATCCACGCCCCGCCTCCGGCGTCGCGGATGCCCACGGTGATCAGGTTGATGCCGATCAGCAGCACCACGGTACCGCTGACCAGAGGGGTGATAATCCTTCGCAGGTAAGGAATAAAGCGGCTGAAAATCATCTCTACCGGGGCGGTAATGATACAGGTCCCGACGATCGCCGCCATCATCTCCGTCGAGCTTCCCCCCTGCCCCTTCACGTAAAATCCAATGGCGATGATGGTGGAGAGGAAGGTGAAGCTGGTCCCCTGCACCGAGAGGATCCCAGAGCCGACGGGGCCGAATTTTCTAATTTGGATAAAGGTCGCCACCCCCGAGACCAGCAGGGACATCGACACCAGGTAGGCGCTCAGCTCCGCTTCGAAGCCCAGCGCCCCGGATATCACTATCGCCGGGGTCACTATCCCGATAAAGATCGCCGCCAGGTGCTGCAGGGCGGCCACCACCGCCTTGCCTGCGGGCGGCCGGTCTTCAATACCGTAAATCAGTTCGGTAATATCTCCCGTTCTTGCCGTATCGCTCATAATACCTCCGTTGCTTTGATTTCCCGCAACATAGCTGTGTAAATGTTGCAGAATGTTGCATCAAAGTATAGAGGAGGCGGAGCGAGGGCGCAAGGGCCGGGGAGCTACTCCACCCAATAGTTCAGCGCCCACCAGCTCTGGTCGGTGGCCTCGGCGCGCTCGGTATCCTCGTAGGGTACCGCGAAAAGGCCCGAGGAGTAGGAGTACGAGGCGTCGTCGTAGTAGTCGCCGGGCAGGTAGCCCACGGTGCCGCCGAAGGTGGTCCCGGAGCTGGAGCTGTAGGCGTAGCCGGTGGTGAATCCGAGGCTCTGGGACAGGGTCACCCCGCCGGAGCCGCCGCTGACGGCGATCTCGGTGCTGAAGTCCTTGGATATCGTGTAGGCGTTGGACCAATCCACGGCGATCTCCAGCTCGGTCACGCCGGAGCCCGACTCCACCTGTCCAACCGGCTCGGGCCCGTATTCGTAACCCCCGTAGCTGCTCCGGAGGCTGTCCTTCTCCGCAGCGCTGGGATAGCTCCAGAGATCGCCCATGGTATGGGGAAAGACATCGTCGGGAAGGTCCGGCAGCTCGCCGTTGTGCTCGTTGGAGTATTCCCTGGAGACTACGTAGGTACTGAAGTCCCGGGGAACCTGAACGGAGAGTTTTTTTCCAATATCGGTGGACACCGGCGAGTCGACCACCTCGTAGTAGTAGATATCCAGCGGGGCGGAGGTGAAGACCACCTGGTCCTCTCCACCGGTGGTGGAGTAGCTGACCGTTTTGGTGACGCCGTGGGTGGTCGACCACTGCCGGCTGGTGTTGTGTTCGAAGGCGACCGAGGAGCTGAACGTAGCCAGTTCGACACCGAAGACCTCCACCTCCTGTTCGAACTCCACGCTGCTGCCCACCGAAAAGCCCACCGAAGAGGTGCTGGTGGAGCTCGAGTCCACGCTCTTGCCGAAGGTGGTGCTCCAGGAGTCGTAGCCGTAGCTGTCGCCCAGCGTCTCGGCCAGGCCCGAATAGTACGGCGGCGAGGCGATGGTGGCCACGATCGTCGGAGTGGTGAAGCCGAGCTCGTGCCCGTCGTAACGCACACGCTTCGAGTCGCGGTCGAAGTTGCCGACCACCATCGCCGACTTGTCTACCAGCAGATCTACGGGTTTTACATTATACTCTTCGCCACTATCCGGAGACGAAGAATAGGAATTGCTTAGCTTGGAGCTCGGCACATCGATGCTGTTATAGGTAAAATTCGAAGAGAAGGATTGCGGATCCCCAAGAGAAGTATAACGGTCGGCTGTGACGGTCTCGTATACCAGCTCCTCTTTGATATCCGTATCCCCGCCGTCCAAGTTGCCGGCGGCGATGGCTTTTTGATTATATCCATTCTCCTGCGCCGAAAAGGTTTCGTAGGCGGAAAAATTGGCAAGCACATCGTCGAAGACCGTGTAGCCCAGGGAGAGCTCGTCGGCCCCGTCCCCATCGATGTCGGCCGCCGCGGCCACCTTGTACTTATACTCCCAATCCGAGATCCCCGGGTTGAGCGTGGTTTTGCTCATTGATGTTCCGGATCCGGCGTATTCATATAGATAGGTCCCCTCGGGACCGGCGTACAGAACCTCCGCCTGCGGGGCGAAGACCGAGTACTCGCCGCCTAAGGGGTGTCACTGATCAGGAGAGGGGGTGCTCGCCTCGGGAGGGTTGTCCCACCTCGTTTACTCCCAGGCTGCGCAGGATCGAAGCCGCGTCGTGGGCCAC
>DSBN01000309.1 GCA_011046055.1 Sediminispirochaeta sp.
CCCTACCACATCGCCTTCGTTATCGGCGGAACCAGCGCCGAGGCCTGCATGAAGACGGTCAAGCTCGCCTCCACGGGGTACTACGACCGGCTCCCGACCAAGGGCAACGAACACGGCCAGATCTTCCGGGACGTAGAGCTGGAGAAGCGGCTCGAGAAGATCGCCACCGAAAGCGGTATCGGAGCCCAGTTCGGCGGCAGAGCCTTCGCCCTGGATGTCCGGGTCATCCGCATGCCCCGCCACGGCGCCTCCTGCCCGGTGGGTCTGGGGGTCTCCTGCAGCGCGGACCGGAATATCAAGGCCAAGATCAACAGGGAGGGTGTCTGGATCGAGAAGATGGACAGGGATCCGGCACGGCACCTGGCGGGCGTCAAGCTCAGCGAAAAAGATGATGCCTCCGTGAGAGTGGATCTCAACCGACCGATCTCCGATATCCTGGCCGTACTGGACAGGTATCCGGTCAAGACGCGGCTGCTGCTCAATGGACCGATCGTGGTGGCCCGGGATATGGCCCACGCGAAGTTGAAAGAGCGGCTCGATCGGGGCGAGGGGCTGCCCGATTATTTGAAAAACCATCCGGTGTACTACGCCGGACCGGCGAAAAAGCCCGAGGGCTACGCCTCCGGCTCCTTCGGTCCCACCACCGCGGGGCGTATGGACCCCTACGTCGAGCTTTTCCAGAAGCACGGCGGCAGCCTCGTCATGGTGGCCAAGGGCAACCGCTCGCCGGCGGTCACCGATTCCTGCAAGAAGTACGGCGGCTTCTACCTGGGCGGTATCGGCGGCCCGGCGGCGCTCCTGGCCAAGGAGCACATCACCAAGGTCGAGCTGCTGGAGTTCGAGGAGCTGGGCATGGAGGCGGTGTGGAAGATCGAGGTCCGGGACTTTCCGGCCTTTATCATCGTGGACAACAAGGGCAACGATTTTTTCCAGCAGTTGTGATCCGGAAGAGGCAGCAGGTTAAATGGTACTTTTAACCCCCGGGAGGCCCATCACTATTTTTTCCTTTATACTCCTCCAGCTCACCACGTTCATCTGGTGGCGTGAGAGGTTGTCCTCTCCTCCGTAGATCAGATACATAGATGAGCGTGGGGTTTTGCTCAAGTTTACCCAATATTCGAGCTTGTCGAAGTACTTCTCCTGGAGGGTACTCGCTGAATTTCATCAAAGATTACTTCCCCGTTGTAACGGGACAGGAAGCTGCGGGGGTCGTTCTGGGCAAATTCTCGGTGGTCCAGATCTTCGAGAGAGATGTATTCGTAGTCGGGGAAGACTTTTTTCGACAGGGTGGTTTTCCCGGATTGCCTCAAGCCCAGTATCGTCACTATTGGAAACTCGGTCCTCAGTAGGGCGATCTCTCCTTCAATCTCTCTGTTTATCATAGTTAGAGCACACTATACTTGTACAAATTGTCAATCGACTTTCAAAATTGTACAAAAAAATACCCCCCGGCTCGAAAGTCGGGGGGCGAATGTTTCTTTGTTCCTACTCGATGTCGAGTCCGAGAACGGGACGTATCTGGTACTCGCGGCCCGGTTCCAGGTAGAAAGTCTCCTCTACGGCGAGGCCGCCGGAGACGATTCGGATGCGGTGCTCGCCGGGGGTCAGCTGGAAGTTCCATCCGCTCTGGCGGTTGCCGTCGACGTAGACTTCCACTTTGCCGGCGGCGGCTTTGTCGCCGGGGTTGAGGATTCCGCGGTCGAGGTTCACCCGTACGCTGGCGTAGGCCGGCTCGAGCTCGGCGTAGACTCTCAGGTCCTGGTCCAGGGTCACGGTGGTGTTGTAGTCGCGGTAGCCGTAGTAGCTGACCCGGATGTTGTAGCGTCCCGGTCGAAGGTCGTCGGTGAAGCGGACACGGCCTCGGGAGTCGCCGTTGATGTACACGTCGGCGCCGCTGATGTTCGAGTCGACGGTCAGGCGGTACTGCTCCGGTTGGAGGCTGGCGTTGACGGTCATGTCCCGGTCGACGTTCACGCTCTGACGCCAGTCGAAATACCCGCTGGCGCGGACCAGAATTTCGTGGCTCCCCGCCTCGACGCTGAGGCTGTTGCCCTTGATCGCCTGCCCGTCGATGAAGACCTGGTAGCCCTTCACGTTGGCGTTCACCGTAAGCTGATAGCTACTGGGGGCCGCGGAACGTCTACTTCTCCCACCATTTAGCCAGAAGCGCCATTCAATTTAATGTGCGAGTCTACACCGGCCTATGAGAAGCTCATCGAAGAATACAGACAGGCGGCGGTAAGGCACGCCGATGAAACAGGGTGGCGAACCGACGGAGATTTAGGATATGCCTGGATATTTTGCACAACAGATATCTCCATTTTCCAGTTCACGTCCACCCGCTCAAGTGAAGTACCGAAGCAGGTATTCGGCACAGGTCCCTTGGAGGGAATACTTGTCTTTGACCGCTATAGTGGGTACAACAAGCTTCCCGTGAACATCCAGTATTGTTATGCCCATCTCCTGCGAACCGTGGAAGACTTGGGCAAAAAGTTCGAGTTTGACCAGGAGGTGCAGAGGTTTGTTGCCTCCTTTGCTCCATTGCTCAGCGAGGCAATGCGGATTCATTCTCTCCGGTGTACTGATGAGGCCTATTACCGGCAAGCACACCGGCTGAGAGATAAGATCCTTGAGGTGGTAAACGCTGAGGCTGTGCATCTGGGCATCAGAAATATTCAGGATATTTTTCGCACACAAGAGAAGCGGCTCTATCCTTGGGCCTCCGATCGCAGAGTCCCTGCACATAACAACCGGGCCGAGCGAGACCTTCGGTCTACCGTTATCGCTCGCAAGGTAAGTTTCGGCTCTCAGTCGCTCGCCGGGGCAAAAGCACGCTCTGTACTCATGACCATACTTCATACCGCTCGTAAAAGGCTTCCCGGTGGTGATCTCGAATCCTGGTTCAAGGAATGTCTCGATATCATTGCACGTGATCCTTCAGTCGATACCTATAGTCTCTTGCCTCCACCGTTTATAAACTCTTCTTGAACCCTCGAGTCTCTACCCTCCCAAGTGGCAACTGAAGCCGAGCCCCTCCCCCCCCCCTCTATAACTCAGGGATTACCCTCTGAGCCAATTTTTCCTTGACAACCTAATCGTCATGTTTCAAAATAGACACATAC
>DSBN01000091.1 GCA_011046055.1 Sediminispirochaeta sp.
ATATTATTCCAAACTGTCCAGAACGGCGCGGATCCTCCGACCAGCGCGTCCGCGGTGGCTGATCCGGTTCTTCTCAGACTCGGGAAGTTCGGCTACGGCTTTGCCGTAGTCGGGCAGGAAAAAAAGCGGATCGTAGCCAAAACCGCCAAGCCCGCGGGGCTCGTGGAGGATCCCTCCCTCGACGGTCTCCTGGGCGACGAAAAAGCGATCATCCGAGAGCTGCAGGACCATGCAGCAGACAAAAAAGGCGCGTCGATTCTCGATCCCGCCCATTCTCTCCAGCAGGTAGTTGTTCCTTTCGACGGTCTCCAGGGGACGGCCGAAGATATCGGAGCCGTACCGGGCGCTGTAGATACCAGGCTCTCCTCCGAGGGCGGGGACTACCAGACCCGAGTCATCGGCGACGACGGGCAGCTCGGTACGGGCGGACAGGCTCCTGGCCTTGCCCATGGCGTTGGCGAGAAAACTGTCACCGGTCTCATCGTGGTGATAGTCCACACCGATCTGACTTGGAAGAAGGAGCTGGTACCCGGAGAAAATATCCGCCAGCTCCTCCACCTTGTGTCTGTTTTCCGTGGCAAGTACGATTCGCATAAAACCAGCATAAAGAAAACTCCGAATTTCGTCCAGTTCGCCATACTCAAGCCGCTTCTTGGCGCTGAAAAAACTCCTTTTTCAAATAGTAGATCCCCGAGTCTATGGTACCCTTGGGCACGTGAAGCACATCGGAAATCTCTTGATTGGTGGGGTGGAGATGCAGCTTCCGCAGTCTTTGGCGAGCACGATGAAAACTGAGCTCGACCTTGGCTAATTTCCGTTGTTGGGAATTTTTTCGTTCCGGGTCAAAACAGTCCAACAGGACCAGCTGTTGGCTGTAGTAGTGAGCGTAGCAGCGGTGGTAGTAGTCGCGCAGCAAAACGAGCCTTTGCCGCCGCCTGTCCATTCTCTCCTTGAGGGCGGTCACGCAGTTGAGAAACCAACGCCGATCCACCCGGGCGAATCGCACGATCTCCTCGACCATCTGGTGATCCAGGTACTCCGCCTCCCGGAGGGCCAGATAGACGAACCTCCGCCGGTTGATCCACTGCAGCTCTTCCGAATCCTCGCTTTCCTGATAATATTTGACCGCCGGGGAGTACATCGGGTCGCTCTGGGCCACCTCCCAGAAATCCTGAAAGTGACACAGCCGCTCGGTCCACCGGTTCCGATTCAACTTCCGGCGGTAGCGGAGCATGTTCCAGCGGATACTCGAGTAGAGGTAGGCTTCGAAGGGCAGGCCCAAAAAGATAAACGAATCCTTCAAAACAACTATTTTCTGGTAATATTCGACGAAGAAATCGCCCGCTTCGTCGAAATCCATGTTGCGGGTTTTCTGGATGTAAAGGTAAGCTTTCACTGCGATCTCCTGCTCCAACTCCTCCGCATCACTCCCGCTCAGATGATAGCGCAGTACTCTCGCCGTCATGTCGTATTCGGCCACGGTTCCCCTCCTGTTTGTTTGTTGTAAGATGGTGGGGAAGCTAATGCAAAATTCGTACCGAAAAAATACGTTTTTCTTTCCAAATAAGGAGACTTAACGAAGAAGAATTTACACTATTTTACATTAGTTGGGAGTTCTCAAACTGGTTGGTAGTTACCCCTTGGCGGGGACCAACTATTGCGGGCTATTTCGGGAAAAAAGCGGAGAGGTGAGCGATAAGTTCGCGCCGAATTTCGTCGATACTGCCCAAGCGTTCGAATCCCGCCGCCAGGGCGTGCCCCCCGCCGCCGAAGGCTTGAGCTATCTTGCCCACGTCGGGCCAGGAGAGAGAACGGAGACCCACCGAACAGCGTCCCGGCTCCTCCTCGCGGATCAGCGCCACCACGGCGCAGCCGGCGACCCCCTGAAGCTGCTGGTACAGACTGTCGGAGTCGCGGTTTTCGCTGCCGTACCTACGCTGCTCCTCCAGGCTCTCGTAGCTCAGAATGACTTTTCCTCCAAAGTGCGCTTCAGCCCGGCTCAACAGCAAGCCGAAGAGCTGCCTGGACTCCAGGGAACGTCCGCCGTAGATCTGGTGAAAAATCTTTTTCGGACTCGCCCCCCGGGCGTTCATTCGACCGACGATCTGGAAGATATCCTCTCGCTTGTCTTCGACGTGGCGAAAGAATCCGGTGTCCGTAGCCAGACCGAAGAGCAGGAGCTCCGCTTCCTCGCCGCTCGCCTCATAACCCATTGCTTCGATCAGCAGCCAGACCATCGCGGTGACCGATGGGGCGGTTTCGTCGATGTAGCGGACACTGCCGAAGTCCTCCCCGGAGCCGTGGTGGTCGATCACACAGACCTCCATCCCCTCGAGTTCGTCGGCCAAGTAGCCGATGCGGTCCAGGGTAGAGCAGTCGAGGATCACTGCCACGGTGGTCTTGGACCTGAGCTCGCGGGGGATGTGATCGAGAAAATCGTGGCGGTAGACTTCGAGCTCCGCCCGGCGGAAGGGGCCGGGGGAGACGGTCTCCACTCGTTTTTTGCCCAGGCGTCTTAAAAAAAGGGCCAAACCGAGCTGCGAGGCAACGCAGTCCCCATCGGGGTCGCTATGACCGATGAGGACAAAATTCTGATGAGCTTCAATGAGCTCGATGAGTCTTGGTGGTACTGTTTTCATCGGTGAGTTTAGAACTCCAAGGCCAGGGTCTCCACGTCGAACTGATCGTTCATCGATTCGGGATTCTTCAAGCTTCCGTAGGAGCCGTGGGTCAGGCTCTTGTGCAGATAGAGTCTGATGTGGCTGAACTCTCCGTTTTTCCAAAAAACCGAAAAGTAGGGAACCTCCGGCTCGCGGGTCATCAACAGCTCCGCCTTGGGCTCCTCTTGACCGCTCAAATCGAACCAGTCGTTGGGGATGTAGAGCACCCCGATATCGAAATCGTTTTTCTCGTACACGATACGGTAGCCTAAATTGTGCATGTATACCTTGGAAATGGGAACAGTCTTGACAAAGTACTCCGACTGCTCGGCGTACAGCGCTCCGGATAGGGCGATCATAAGGGCTATTGCCAGGATCAATATCGATTTTTTCAAAGACTTGTACCTCCTGTTCCGCAGAATGTATTTAATTATAGGG
>DSBN01000066.1 GCA_011046055.1 Sediminispirochaeta sp.
AAACTCCCCCACTACTACTTCATTCAACTGGGAAACGCCCTGAACAACGCCCACATTTTCGGCAACCTCATCACCAGCCATCTGACCACCGTCCTGCACCCGGAGATAGTGGCGGAGACCGCCGATTTTTTTCTCAAGCACGAACGGATTGGAACGGTCCTCTGCACCGGTCTCTACAAAGAGACCCTGATACTCTCCATTCGGACCGGCAGCGAGCAGATCAACGCCGGAGACCTGATCAAAAAACTCCCTCTGGACCCGGACAACGTGGGCGGCCATGACAAGAGCGCCGGAGGTTTCGTCCATGTGGATAAAAAAAACAAACAAGAGGTCACCGCAATAGTCACCCGGCTCCAGACGGCCTTCGCCGAACTCCTGGGTTATAAAAGCGCTGTCTGGCGGAAATTGCTGGACCCTTGACTTGAGTTCTTGAGTACCTGGAAGCTTTCCCCGATTAATCCGGCAGCCAGGCGGGCATCTCGATACTGAACCGCGCGCCCCGCTGGGAGTCTATAGTCATTTTTCCCTCAAGCTGCTGTACGAGGATCTCCACCAGATTCATCCCGACTCCAGTCCCCTTTTTGTTGAAATCCCGCGGCAGCCCAGGTCCGTCGTCGGAAAAACTCAGCAGTATAGTCTCCGCCTCTTTTTTGAGGCTCACAGCTATCTTCCCACGGGGCTCTGGATCCGAACTCCCGAACTCACGATCCTGGAAAGCGTACTTGAGACTGTTGGTGAGAAGCTCGTTGACTATCAGCCCCAGGGCTGCGGCGTTCTTCGGCCCCATCTGCAGCTCATCCACCTCAACGGACAGCACGATACCCTTCGCTTCAGCTTCAAAACTCCGTCGGAGTGTGTGGACCACCTGGGGAATGTACTCGTCCAAACGGATATGGCTGCCGTCGGCGCTTCGATTGAGCAGGTCGTAGAGTTTGGAAAAGGCGAATATCCGGTGCTCCAAGTTCCGCAAGATCCCACCTACCTCCGGACTCTTGTTGCGGTCGTACTCGATTCTCACAAAACTCAGTATGGAACTCATGCTGTTTTTGACCCGATGCTGCAGCTCCCGCAGCAGGGCGGCCTTTTCGTCGTAGGCCTTTCTTAGAGCTTCCTCCTGCCGTTTTCGTTCGGTAATATCCCGAAGGATGATTAGAGAGCCCGCTTGCGGCAGGTGTTCCCGCCGTAGAATCGCTTTCTTGGCCTCAAAACTGCGCCCATCCTCGCAGTCGTACTCCATACTCGCATCCTTGTTCGAAGCAAATAGGGCCGCGAGCTGCGGGGCAAAATCCTCGATTCTACGTCCCACTGGCCCCCGCGTTCCCCCGCCAAAGAGCTCTTCAGCGCTGGTATTCAGATCGATCAAAACCCGACGATCATCGAGCACCAACAGCGGTTCCACTAGCTTGTTAAAAAGCTTGTCCCGGGCTATCGGTACCACATCGAAGAGTTGAAAACGAAACAGGCCGAAGGCAATAATCAAACCAGAAATGGTGAAAGTCAAACTGGTCGGCCCAAAGGGCCGCAATGGGTTCAGTCCGAAGACATCCAGCACGTTCGACAGCAGGGGCAGCAAGAAGCTGGCCAACAGCACTATTATTTGGCCTTTGACTCGGACCCTCGAAAACGCCCGAATCAGTACAAACAGGCTCGCCAGCATCACAGCGTAGGAGTACGAGACCTCAACTAAGAACCACGGTCCATGATCGACTTCCAGATAGGTGAAAAACTCCAGCTGCTCCAGCTGAACCGCCTCCCGAACCAGATGATGATACCCGTTGGTCCACATCAGCAGATAGCCTACGGCAGGAACTGCAAAGAGCAGCGCCTCTCCCCTCCTCCAGACCCACCGCTTGCTACCCGTATACGCTCGGACGAGCAGCAGCCATAGAACCGGTACGAAGGCGGGGCCGATCTGTGCTATGTTGAACCAAAAAAGCTTCAGCTCCCGTGTCCGTGCGGCAATAACCAAGAGGTAAGCCGCCGACCAAATACCAGCCAGGACCATCATCACCAGGAAAACCTTGGCTCCAGGCATACTCCTGCGCCGGTACATGAAAACGGCGAGACCAAAACTCACCGCCGCTGAAAAGAGTGTCGGCAGCATATATATAGAAAATTGATACTCCAGCATACAGCCTCGCCCCTACTCCGGCCGCCTCACGAAAGCCGAAACGGCCAGCAAAACTCCAGCAATCACTATACAGACAATCGCCGCCCCTGAATAGCTCCCCAGCAGATCCAGCGACAGGCTGAACAGAAAGGGGCCCAGCGCACTCCCCCCCACCGTCCAGGCCATGGCAAAACCGGATATCTCCCCCAGATGAGCGAGCCCAAAAAACCGCGGCCACGTAATATTACTCAAAATCCCCATCATACCCTGCGTCAGCCCCAGCCCCGTGATCGACAGCAGAATCCCCGCGGTACCACTCAACAGGAGAACCCCCATCGCCAGCGCGATTATGCCCAGCAGCTGTATCAAACCCAAGACCTTCAGAGGAATATAGTCGCTGACCCAGCTGCCACCGAACTGCATCACCACCGCCACCACCGCCGACGGCAAGAATACACTCACCGCCACGGTACGATTCCACCCCGCCTCGCCAAAGACGCTCACCACGTGAAAGGTGAACGCCGTCACCACCAGCGCCGACAGAGCCAAAGACAGCGCAAAAAACCAAAAGGCCGCCATCCTCCTCGCCTCGGACAGGCGAAAATCCCTCGCCGCCACCGCCTCCCGGTGCAATTCTCGCCGCCGCTGCTTCAGCTCGCCCTTGCCGTCGGGCTTCATCCCCAGCTCCTGCGGGTTGTCTCGATAAAAGAGGTACACCACCCCCGCAAACAGCATCAGCATCAGCGCAAAGATCCGCCACGCCTCCCGCCAGCCGTAGCCCTGCACAAATATCTCAATAAACCTCGGCGCCGCCGAAAACCCCAACGAAACGGTCACCCCCAGCACCGCGTTCGCCGCCCCCCGCCGCTTCTCGAACCACTTCATCACCATGTTTCTGCTGCTCATGGTCAGCGTCCCCTGTCCGAAAAACCGCAAGGCCAGAAACCCGACCCCCACCGACAGAAAACTCACCACCACCGCCCCAG
>DSBN01000252.1 GCA_011046055.1 Sediminispirochaeta sp.
GCTTATATATTATCAGTGTCGTTCTGCTGATAGTCTCCTTTCTCTTCGATCGGGAGAAAACCATCACGGGCTTCAAGATCGGAATGAAAAAGCTCGGGCGGATCCTCCCGAACTACCTCAAGCTCCTGATACTCATAGCGGTAGTACTGTTCTTCGCCGAGGGACTCATCGTGAAGTATCTGGGCGGTGAGAACAGTCTCTTCGGTCTGGCGGTAGGACTCTTGCTGGGTTCGGTCACCATGATGCCGGGATTCATCGCCTACCCTCTGTCGGGGATCCTCGTGGAGCGAGGGGTTCTCTATATGGTTGTGGCTGGATTTGTCACCACTTTGATGATGGTGGGAGTCCTCACTTTTCCAGTGGAAAAGGAGTATTTTGGGGTAAAGGCCACGGTGATTCGTAACGGCATGAGTTTCATCATCGCCGCGGTCATCGCCGCGGCGATGGGTGTCGTATATGGGGAGGTGCTGCTATGAAAATAGGAAAACGAGAACGAAACTACCTCTACTTCGGTCTGTTTGTTGTATTTCTCATCGTCTCGTATTTTGTACAATACAAACCGGGCATAGAAATGGGCCGGAACTTCTACATTTTTGCCAGAGACATGCTTTTGATTCTGCCGCCGGCCTTCGTTTTGATCGGACTATTCGAGGTCTGGGCCAAAAGGGAGACCATTGAAAAACACCTGGGGGAGAACTCGAAGTTTCGAGCCTACTTCTGGTCCATACTTCTGGCGGCGACCACCGTGGGAGGGACCTTTGTAGCCTTCCCGGTGGCCAACTCTCTGTACCACAAGGGCGCCCGATACTCGATGATAATGACGTATGTTACCTCGGCTTCTCTGGTGATGATTCCGATGAGCATAATGGAGGCCAGTATCCTGGGGTTGAAGTTCACCGCCACCCGACTTCTGGTCTCTCTGCCCTTGGTTATCCTCAGCTCGATACTGCTGGAACGAATATTTCTCGGTATGAATTACAAGTTGCCATCGGCGCAGAGCGGTTGAGCTTCTTCCAACGAGAAGCTAGGCCAGAGCCACAAGAATGAGTCCCGTCGTCATAAGGGAGACTGCGGAGATCCTTACCCAGTTTCCCTTCTCTTTTAGAATAAAGATTCCCAAGAGTGCAGCCAGAGGCAGACTCAACTGTCGAAAAGCTACCGTATAACTGACATCATCCACATAGGCGAGACTCAACAGTACCAGGCTGTAAGTGAGGTAGATCATCCCCCCCATCAGTACCGAAGCACCGAAGCTCTTGTGGGAGTTGCCGTTTCTTTTTCTTGCCGTTCTCTCCGTTGGCAGCACCAGAGAGGCTATCGGGTAGAACAGAATAAATGCCGATAGAGCTTCAAAGAAGAGGTAGAGCAGAGATATCTCCAGTAGTCCCAACTCAGCTACCGGTCCCGACGCGTCTCTGAAGATTTTCAAAGCCGCATCGTCAAGCAGTGAGTAGCCCGTGGTACCCATGGCGGCGATCAAAGCGTAGCCGTTGCTGGCGTTGATATAGGAACTCAGGCTGATTCTCTCTCCTCTTTTTGAGGGGAGGAAAAAAGCGCTCCCCGCAACCAGAAGCATTCCCATCATTGCAAGGACGGAGATCTGCTCAGCCCGACCGAGAAGCAAACTAATCCCCAATACCAGAAGCACGGGCAGTGTCCGAGCGAGGGGATAGGCCACCGACAGGTCCCCCTTGGTGTAGGCTCCCAACAGCGCACTGAAATAAAGTGCCTGGAACAAACCGGCTCCCAACGCTATCAGGTAGACCTCAGGAGGAGAATGGTAAAAGTAGGGAAACCTGAACAGAGATAGAGGACTCAATATCAGCAGCCCCGACAATAGCGCAACGCCGTAGGCTCGAATACTTTGGGCCGAGGTTTTGCCGAGAAAGTTCCAGCCGGCGTGCATCCCGGCGGAGACACATAGTAGAATAATAGCGGTAAATCTCAAATAACTCGTTCCTTGATTCCGTTTTTTTTATTTTAACATATTTGAGAACTTTTATTCGCTGTAGTAGAATGAGCTCACATGAAGCGCTTCTTCTGCTTAGTTGGCAGTATTTTTCTGAGCCTTTCTCTCTACGCCCAGACCGAAACTTCCTTGACCAAGGTAATGGGTCAACAGGTTCTTTTACTCCACTCCTATCATTCGGGCTATCAGTGGACCGACGATATAAGCCGGGGGGGTCGTCATGCTCTCGGGGATCAGATCAACCTCCATGTGGAGTACTTGGATACTAAGCGACACTACGACGAGTCGTACATGGAGCTGCTTCGAGAGCTGTTGGAGTACCGCTTCAGGAAAAATAATTTTCAGGTGATTATTTCCGCCGACAACAACGCCTTCGAACTACTCCTCGAACATGGACGAGAACTTTTTGGCCATACCCCGATAGTTTTTACGGGATTGAACAATCCACCGGATAAGCTCCGCCAGGAACATTCAACAATCACCGGCGTGGTAGAGCAAATAGATTACCGAGCCAATCTGGAGCTGATCAAAACTCTTCACCCGGAGCGCAAAAGACTCGTTTTCATTACCGATGTAACCCCTACGGGTATCGGTGTACGAGAGGAGTTCGAACAGGCAGCCGAAGCTTTTGGAGATCATTTCACCGATATAGAAGTGTGGCAAGACCTCAGAATGAACGAACTGTTGAGAAAACTCACCTCCCTCGATAAGAATTCGGTCGTACTCTACTCCCTGTTCTTCCGCGATAATCGAGATATCTTCTACGAATACGATTACGGCACCCGGCTCATCACCGGCAGCTCTCCGGTCCCGGTCTACGGTCTGTGGGATTTCAACCTCGGCCACGGCATTCTCGGCGGCAAGCTCACATCGGGATACCAACAGGGTTTAGCCGCCGGTCGTCTGGCACGCCGACTTTTAGCGGGTCAACATATCGATAAGATTCCAATCCAGAAGCTGCAGAACGAGTACATGTTCGACTATTCCCAGCTGAAGAGGTTCGGAACGGAGACCTCCAAGCTCCCCGAAGGGTCCGTAATAATCAATCAACCCTTGAGCTTTTTCCGTGAACACCTGCGCCTCTTTACCGGCATTCTGGTGGCCATTCTGGTCCTGCTGGGCA
>DSBN01000044.1 GCA_011046055.1 Sediminispirochaeta sp.
ATCAGTACTTCTCCGACCAGAAGAAAAATAAACCCCAATGCTTGCGGGGGCATGGGATAGCCATCGTCGGCAATCCAGGGAAAAACAATCACCGCGGTCAGCAGACAGAGCCCGACTCGTGCGGGTCCGGGAATAGCCGCGGAGGAGAGCAGTGGCGCCACGCTGAGCAGAGCAAAAATTCTGGCAAACACGAGTAGAAACAACTGTATGTTCTCAGCGATCAGATCGATATTCAATACTCGCTCATCCTCCTATCTGGGATATCATATTCAGCAGGTTGAGGGTGTACTGTTTCATCGATGCGAGCATCCAAGGACCGAAGAAGGCGATACTGGCCAGTATCGCCGCAATTTTGGGGACAAAAGTGAGGGTCTGTTCCTGAATGCTGGTTGTGGCCTGGAAAATTGATATTATCAGCCCCACGGTCACTCCGATTATCAGTACCGGCGCGGAGATAATCAGTACCTGTAATACTCCCGTTTGAACGATATTAGCCGCCGTTCCTATACTCATTCGAACCTCCTACTAATTAAAACTCTGGATCAGCTGCTGCGTGATCATTCCCCACCCATCGACCAGAACAAAGAGGATGATTTTAAAAGGGAGAGAAATCATAATCGGCGGCAACATGATCATTCCCATGGACATAAGGGTTGAGGCCACCACCATATCGATAACTATAAAGGGAATAAAAAGCAGTATACCGATCTTGAACGCCACCGTGAGTTCGTGCAGCACGTAAGCGGGAATGAGCACATAAGTGGGCACTTGGGAGAAATTCTCCGGCTTCGGCAGCCCCCTCATTCTCATAAACAGCTGTATCATTTCGTGGTTGTTGCCCATTTGTCGGTACATAAAGATACGCATAGGCCCGACCGCCGACTCGTACATCTCCTCAATCCCTATCTCGCCCTCGGCGAAGGGGCTGAAGGAGTTCTCATACACATCGCTTAAGGTCGGCCACATTATAAAGAGGGTAAGGAATAGGGCGATACCCATCATGACGTTGTTTGGCGGTACCTGCTGCAGCGAGAGAGCCCGGCGGATAAAATCCAAGACTACGGCGATTCTCAAAAAACTGGTCATCAATATGATTATTGACGGGGACAGAGCGAGTATCGCCAGAAGCAGGAGTATCTGGATGCTCAAGGCCACCTCTTGGTTGTCCTGAGGCTCCTGGATTGTGATGTCAATAAAAGGAATATTTATTCCCTGATCCTGTTGTTGCACCGACTCCTGGGCCGTGAGCATCCCCCCGGCGAGAAAAATTAGGAGTAGCAGTATAATAGTCCGAATAACTTTGGTTCTTATCATACCCGCATCACTACATGTTTTTCAGCCGTTCGCGCTGTTTCTGTAAAAATAGAGCTCCATCGTCCACCTTCGATCTGGTCGTAGGCGTAACATCGCTCCCCTTCTTGAAAATACCACGCAAGGTCTGGCTGAAATTACCTTCTCCGGCATGGGCTTCCGACCTGTGCAGCTTTATCGTATCCAGGGTCTCACCGTCTTCGATTTTTTTGATCAGCCGGACCGAACCCTCGGCCGAGCCGATCAGCAGCAGTTCGTTTCCCACCTCGATCAGATGAACCGACCGGTTCCCTTGCAGATTCTGAGTCGCCACTACCGATATCAGGCTGTTTTCCGAGTATTTTGGGTTGCCCACCTTTTTTAGAAAGAAAAAAATCCCGTATATCACGGCAATCACGCCGCCTAAGATGAGCACCATACGTACGAAGTCCCAGACCGAGAAGCTGTTCAAACCCTCTTCGATCTCGACTTCTGGATCCTGAGTATCTAAAATTTCTAAATTCTCTTCGTTGACCTGTACCGAATCACTATTTTCGCCATTCGAACTCTCCTCTTGAGCCCAGGTTAACCCACAAACCACGGCGAAAAGGATCGGTACGGCGATGATAAAATTAACGTTTTTCACGTCCCCTCCCATTGATCACATCGCTTTCCCTGATGTTATGTTATGTTTTGTCGCTCCTTAAAAGCTATCTAAGTCATACCCTCCACTCTATCCATAGGAGAAACAATCTCGGTCACTCGAACTCCAAAGTTCTCGTCGATAACTACCACCTCTCCCCGAGCGATCAATTTGTGATTCACCAGAATGTCCACCGGCTCACCGGCGAGCTTGTCCAGTTCGATGATGGTGCCTTCTCCCATCCCAAGAATATCCTTGATCAGCCGTCGTGTTCTCCCCAACTCGACGGTCATCTCCATGTACACGTCCATCAGCAGGCCGATATTTCCCTGCTCACTACCGCCGGACTGAGGATTGAGGTTGGGAAACTGTACCGGTTGCACCGAGGCGCCGCCGAACTGCTGCTGGCCACCCCACATCTGTTCTCCACCGCCCATTTGCGCACCGAAAGCTTGGCCGGCGCCCATCCCCTGGGCTTGTCCTCCCGCGGGGCGAGCCGCCCCTTGGACAGCCGCCGCTGCCTGATTCGGCGCGGGAGCAGCTTGACCGCTGGCGCTCAAAATCTGCTTGACCATCGAAAGGTCAAAGACCTCTATCAGTTGAGTCGAGGCAGTATCATTTATAGTCATTGAGTATACAGCTTTGACCGCCTGATCCGGCGCCTGCGTATCCGACGAGGCGATGGTCTTGCCGCTTCCGGGGGAACTCATGACCGTGGCACCGATGAGGTCGCCCAGGCTTGTGGCCGCCGAACCGGCAAGGGTGTTGCCCGCCTCCTCCACCGCTGAGATAGCCGCTTCGTTGAGTTCCACCTCCTCCTGTCCCATCATTTTCCCGGCGATGGTGGTCGCCGCATCCTCCGGTAAAAGGTAGGAATGAAACCCGCTGAGCCCCTCGGAAAAGTCTATTTTTATCTCTACCAGCTTCTCCGGCAGACCCCTGGCGACCGAATCAGCTCCTCCCGCTTCTATACTGGGTGCTTCTATCGAAACCGACTCTCCTATCATACTCGAAAGGTTGGAGGCCTGGGATTTTACAATTTCCGCCAAAATTCCCGAGAATGCCTGTTTCTCCTGCTCAGAGAGCCCTCCGTCTCCCTCAGCGGCCCCTCCGGAGGAACCTTCTTGCCCGCCAAAGTCCATACTGC
>DSBN01000331.1 GCA_011046055.1 Sediminispirochaeta sp.
ATATACCATAGCCCTTGAGAATCGGAGGTCCATATGAGGGCAAAGAAAAGAACCATCCTCACTTCTATTATGATCCTGCTGCTGGCAGCAGCGAGCCACGGTGAATCGATCTACGACCTGGAGTCCTGCATCGAGCTGGCCTTGACCAACAACCTCCAGCTTGAACGGGAGCAGCTCGACCTGCGCGGCGCCGCCGAAGCGGCGGACAACTCATGGTCTCACATACTGCCCTCCATCGGCCTTGAACTGAGAGCCGACTATTCCCGCTCCCTGCTGTTCGACTCGGTCATCGGCGGGGCGGCGGGCGACCCTTTCCGTATCCCTCTGCGAGGATCGGTGAACTTCCAGTTCAGTCACGGAAGTGTGGCGGCTATCAGAAAGACTGCGCATAGCTACCGGCTGGCGGAGATCTCCTACGAGCAGGCCCGCCGGGACATCCAGGTGCAGGTGGGATCGAGCTTCTACCAGCTCATTCTGGCCGAGAAACGGCAGGAGCTGCTGGCCGAAGACCTCCGACTGGCAGAGGAGCAGCTGGAGCAGAGCCGAATCCGTTTCGACAACGGGATCATTGGCGAGCGAGGGCTCCTGCAGTCCCGTCTGGGAGTCGAGAGCGCCCGGTTGGCCTTGTCCAAAAGCGAGGCGGACTACGAGTTTCAACATCGCAGCTTCCTCAACCTACTTGGTTTGGAGCACCGGGAGGATATCCGTTTTGAAGGGGAGATCGATCCCGAACCGATCATTCTGGATGCGGAGCAGCTCATTGCGGAGCATCTTCACCTGCGGGGAGACCTCCGATCGTCGGCCATTGAGACGGAACTGCGTCGAATCGACAGCCGTACGGCAAAGCTCGACCGGGGGCCTTCCGTCTCGTTGAGCGCCGGATGGCTTCAGTCCAACGCGAACCTTTTAGAGGAAGCCCAAAACTGGCAGGACTCGCTGGAGCTGAGCCTGAGCGCGCGGATACCCATTGACCCGTGGATCCCCGGGAGCCGGGGAGACCAGAATCTCCGATCGGCCAAAAGGGAAGAAAAGAAGGCAGCTCTCTCACAGCAAGCCTTGATAAACTCCGCCGAGCTGGAGATCCGCAACCTCGCGGGGAACTTGGAGCAGGCCCGTCGGAGTATGGAGATTTCCACCTTGCAGCTGGAAATCGCCGAGCGGAGCTTCGAATTGAACCAGGCGGGCTTTGAAAGGGGCACCGTCGAACGGCTCGAGCTGGAGGAGAGCCGCAAAGAACTCCTTTCGGCGAGAATTGATCTGCTCGAAGGCAAGTACCACTACCTGGTCGGCCTCATAGAGCTTCGCCGCGCCCTCGGTACGGACATACTGCCGAATCATGAGTCTCAATAAACAAGGAGAAACCATTGCCTGAGAAAAAGTGGGGAAAAAAGATAGCCAACATCATCCTGATAGCAGTATTTGCCGCCGGCGCCCTGGGAATCTACAACAGTCTGGGGGGAGAGGATCCCCGAAACGGCGGAGCCGGGGTGGCCTCTAGGCCCGGAGATGGACCCGGAGCCGGAAGGGCCAATCGATCCACCTCCGACCTCGGCTCCGGTGATCGGGAGACCAGCACCAGAAAAGTAGCCGTCCAGACTGCGGAGCTGCGGCGGGGGAGAGTCGTCAACTACATCAAGATCAACGGCGAAGTGACCCCGAGAATCGAATCTCCGGCCTACCCGGATGTCTCCGGTAGAATACAGGAGTACCTCGTTCGGGAGGGGCAGCAGGTGAGACGGGGCGACAGGATAGCCCTGATCGACCCCTCACGACCCGGAGAGTCTTACTCGGCCAGCGCGGTGGTGACACCCATTTCGGGTACCCTTCGAAAAATCTCTCACAGTATCGGCGACACCGTAAATCCCCAGAGCTCGGTAGCCCTCATCACCGACCTCGACAGCCTGGTAGTGGAGACGGCGGTTCCGGAGCGCTACGTCGGAAGACTTCGCACCGGCTTGCGGGCGGAGCTGCAGTTCCCCGCTTTTCCAGGAGAAGTATTTTCCGCCCTGGTCGACAAAATCAGCCCCGCTCTGGATGAGTCGAGCCGCAGTCTCCCGATCGAACTCTCCTTCCGTTCCATCGACCCCCGTATCTTGATTGGAATGTTCGCCGATATCGAGCTGGTCATTGAAGAACGCCGGAACGTTCCAATCCTGCCCCGCAGCGCCATGCTCAAAAGAGAGGGGCAGCAGGTGGCTTTTGTGGTGGGCGAGCAGAACCTCGCCGAACGCCGTATTCTCAGAACCGGCCTGGAAGGCCGGGACTACGTGGAAGTGATCGAGGGGCTGCAGCCAGGAGAGTCTATCGTGGTCAAAGGCCAGAAATTTCTCAACGACGGCGACGCGCTGCGCATCATCCCGGGAGACGAGCAATGAACCTATCGGAACTCTCGGTCAAAAGACCGGTGACCATGGTGGTCCTCTTCGGCCTCCTGTTGGTCGTGGCGGCTATCATCGTCCCGTCGCTGGCCGTCGACCTGTACCCCGACACCAGCCGACCGGTCCTCTCGGTCTCCACCAGCTATACCGGCGCCGGTCCCGAAGAAGTGGAACAACAGATCACCATCCCTCTGGAAAACTCCCTCGCCGCGGTGACGGGATTGGAGTCCATGAGTTCAAGATCCTCCTTCGAACGGAGCAGGATCCGGCTCGACTTCTCCTACGATGTTGATCTGGACGAAGCGCGGGCCGAGGTCGAATCGATACTCACCTCCGCCCTGAACGCTCTACCCGACGAGGCTTCGGTACCCTCGGTTTTTCAGTTCAATCTGAGCTCCATCCCCATCATGCGCCTGGCTCTGCGGGGAGACTACCCCCTGGAGAACCTCCGAGAATTGGCGGAGGACCGTATCCAAGCCCAGCTGGAGAGGATCCCCGGAGTAGCCTCCACCAGCGTATCCGGTGGACGGAGCAGGACCGTGACGGTAGAGGCCTCACAAAACCGGCTGGCTGCATTCAACCTCACTCTGGCCGAAGTAGCTTCGACCCTCAACGGCCAGGAGATTTTGGTGGGCGGGGGGAACCTCCTGCTCGGGGGAACGGAGTACCAGCTGCTGACCCGGGAGTCTCTGGAC
>DSBN01000204.1 GCA_011046055.1 Sediminispirochaeta sp.
AGGATTCGCTTTTTACCCTGATCTCGCTCACCGGCTTTCTCAAAAGCATCTGCAGTATGCTTTTCGTGGTCAACCGGAGCTTCGAGCCCTCGGGCCGACAGCTGTTTGAGAAGACCTTGGAGCTGGACATCCTGCCGGAAAATTTTAAGGGCCGGTTCTACAGCATTCTCCGAGACGACCCGGAGTTTCCCCCCGAACGCAAGCAGGAGATCGCCGAGCTGATCACCCGCAGCGTGATGAACCTCCGGTAGGCGAGGGGACACAATGAAAAAAAAGCATCACCCGCTGTACTTGACGGTCCTCTATCCGCTGTTTTTTCTCACTCTGACCGCCATGGGCTCCTGCTCGCAGAGTGAGGTGGAGAGCTTTGCGGTGCGGCTCTACGCGCCGAGGGAGGAGGGCTGGCAGCAGGATGGACAGCTATCCCTGGCCGAGGAGCCGGGGGTCCGTCCCGAACAGGAGGGACGGCTCCTACCGCTAGAAGGAGGCTACGCCAGCCCGCGGTATACGCTCGCCAGAGACGCCGAGAGGGAGGCGGAGAGCTTTCATGTCTACTATTCATCGACATCTCTCGTCAAACTGGAACTTCACTTTGACAACGACGAACGACGGGACTTGATACTGGAGGCGAGCGGCGGAGAGCCCCGGGAGTATCTGGTCCCCTTGAGGGGGCGGGACTTGCTGTCCTTCCGCTTTGTCTCCAACGGCCCCACGGAGCCGGAGTTTCGACTTCTGGAGTTGGCCCTTCGCCGGCGGAGCGCCAAAGGAAGGCCAGGGGAGCGGGGCTACGGCTTTCTCCATTTTCCCGATGAAGCCGGGAAGGAGCCGCGGTTCGGGCAGTACCAGGTCTCTCTGCGGTACCAGTTCAGCCCCCAGCAGGAGGAGTCTCGGTCGGGGGAAGAGATTGGCGACTATCTGGTGGAGATCGAACTTGAGAGCGCTGAGGGGAGCCGGGGGACCTACGACCTCTACGCCAAGCCCGGTGGTCATGGGGTCTATTTTTACTCCCGGGACCTGGGATTTTCTCCTCACCGGCTGGCAATAGATTCGGAACTGGAGGGATTTCAGGTAGAAGGGCTCTCCTATGGGGTCCGGAGTCTCTTTGCCGCTCGGCGGCCCGAGCCGATACCCGCCGACCCCGGGATCATTCTCGACTACCCCCGGCAGCTGTGGCGCCGCGGCGATTGGGAGCTTTTCTCCTGGAACATCTTTCCCAGTATTCTTTTCTTTGACTTCCGGGATTACCAGGTGCAGGCGAACTTTCTCAAGCGTCTGGCCTTTTTCGTGGAAAAAAAGGGGAGCGCCGGCGAGTTGCTGCCCAACGAGGTGATCGCCGACCGGCACGGCTGGAACGCCCACGACTACCGGGCGGGGGACCTGGCTCGGTTTTTCGAGCTGGCCCGGCGAAGCGGCTTTCGCTTGAACCAAGAGGAGTACCTGCTGCGGGAGATCCTCCTGGATCAAGGGATTATCAAAATGCGAGGGGAATCCTACCAGGCCGGAGAGGGGGGGATCCTCTCATTGAGTCAGGAGAGCAGCGAGAGGCTGCGCTACCTCTTTATGATCCATGAGGCTTATCACGGTCTTTTTTTCGCCTCCGCCGAGTACCGGCTTGAGGTGGAGAGGCTCTGGCGGGCGCTGGAGGAGGACGAACGCGAGTTCTGGCGGGTCTTCTTGGACTGGCGGAGCTACAACACCGAGGATGAGTACCTGCTAATGAACGAGTTTCAAGCCTATCTCATGCAGCAGGACCTCTCCTACGTGGAGACCTACTTCAAGGACTACACCATACCCCGCTTTTTGCGCCTCTACCCGGAGTTCACCGAAGCGGCCGAGTATTTTCTGGATGAGTACCCCGACCATTTCATCGATTCGGCCCGCGAGGTGGAAAAGGCGGCTTGGCAAGTCGCCGGAATACAAGCCGGGGACCTGCTCTGCCTGCGCCGACGGGAGGGAAAAATCGCCCGGACGGGGGATGAGGGCTGAATTATTACCACGGCGATTCTCATTTTGCCGGCAGATGACTTTACACTCTTGAGCTTATCTGCTATCTTTGGCATACCTCATTACATACGAGCACTAAACTGAAGGTAGGAAGCAATATGGCCCGAAGATGTGAAATTTGTGGAAAAGGAACAATCGCCGGACACAGCGTGCCCCGCAAAGGGCAGCCCAAAAGGGAAGGTGGAGCCGGGCAGCATATCGGAGTGAAGACGAAGAGGGTTTTTCGTCCGAATATTGTCAAGGTGAAGGCCAAAGTAGGTACCAGTGTCAAAACTATCAACGTATGCACACGCTGTCTGCGAAGTGGAAAGGTCGTGAAGGCCTGAGTCCGATGTGAAACGGAAAGGAGCCCTCACGAGGGCTCTTTTTTTTTAAATATCCAACGCCGTCGCCGAAGGTCTGGCCGGAAGGCGACCCATAGGAGGGCCCCGTGAACGAGCCGAACAGAGAATGGACGATCCACGCCTTTGAGGGAGATACCTGCTGCAATTTGAAAGGGATGGACCACATCCTGGACATATTCCAGCGCTACAAGACCGGGCCGGCCTGCGCGGTGATCACTCCGCGCAAGGAGGTGCCGCCGGAGCTTCTGTCTCTGGTCGACCGGGCGGTGGTCCACGACGAGACGCTCTGGGGCAAAATGGAGCAGCTCAGCCACGACTTCACCCAGATGATCGAGGAGGTCGTCCCCGCCGAGCACCGCCACGGCGTCGAACTGGCGGTACGGGAGGATTTTCAGAACATCGAGGAGATTCTGAAGGCGGTCTGGCTGGTGCGGAACTCCTCGCAGCGGACCCGCGAGTATATCAGCGGCCTGGCGGCCACCTGGATCGCCCAGATGTTCGACGTCCGCCTGAAGGCCGAGGGCTACAAATCGACCTGGCTGGATTCGAGAAAGATCATCACCGTCCATCCGACCAAATACGGCAATGAGATAAACTGGGAGCAGAGCCGGCAGGCTCTTGATAAGCTCGGGCAGGACTTTCTGGGGGCGGACTACCTGATCGTCACCGGCGGTCTGGCCAGCACCGAAGATGGGGCAGCCACCTTTCTGGGCAAGGAC
>DSBN01000263.1 GCA_011046055.1 Sediminispirochaeta sp.
ACCGGATTGGTAGGACTGTTTGATCTCTTTCGGACGCCCCCTGGCGATGATCTCTCCGGCGTGCATAAACACCAAATTGTTGCAGTACTCCGCCTCCGCCGGTATCCCCGGTTTCAGAATTCCATCCTGGTTTTGTACTTCAACTTTGACTGCATGAACCAGTTTCACCCTCTGCTCTCGCTTTGGTGATCTCCTGGGGGCGGGCGGTGTTCTTCGCTTTTTCTAGGGCTGCCTTGGCGGCATCGTACTGGGCTTGGGTGGTCTTGTACCGGGTCTCGGTGGAATCGTATTCCTTGCCAGTAATACTCCCTTCAGCATAAAGTGTCTTGATCCGCTCCCACTCCTTGCGGGCCAAGTCCCTGTTCTGTGCCGCTTGTTCCAGTCCTGCTTGGGCCTGTTGGATATCTTCCTTTCGACCTCCTGCCAGTAGAAGATCGAGCTGCGCTTGAGCCTGGGTGACTCGGCTTTGAGCTTGTTTTAGCTCTAAGTTCAGTATGTCGTGTTCGAGCTCAGCCAGCTGCTGCCCTTTGCTCACTTGATCACCTGCTTGCACTGAGAGCTGATTGATCCGTCCTGACTGCAATGCGGTCACATCTACTTCCAGGGCTTCGATTGTTCCAGTACCATTTACCCGATTCTCTTTTTCGGTACACGATACTGACAGTAGAGCTGAGCCTGCAACGAGACTGCTAATCAATAAAAAGTGTATTTTCTTCATATAGCTCCTCCTGTCCCAACGCTGCCTCTTTTTCATTTATACGATCCTTGATGGTATGAAAACTTTCCGGTGACAACAGACCTCCGAATAGCAATTCGACGAATGAGGTGAATACCTGCTGGAGGGATAATCCCTGTTTTAGCGGCATATCGGGAGTAAGCACCTGTGAGACAACGGAATAGAGGATGAATAATATACTCTCCAAATCGAGATCAGCTCGTACGCGCCCCATCTGTCGTCCTTCCTCGAGGAGACGGGCCAGTCTACTGAGCACCTGTTTGCGGCGGAATGTGTCGATGATTTCCCAAGCCTCAGGTACTGTGCGAAACAGATCCTCAATCAGTACCGGTCCGACCAATCTGATTTGATAGCCCACTAGAGCGAGGAATCGTACGAATTTGCGTTCGAACGGGGCTTCTTTCTCCGATAAGACCATATCCAGGCGACGTTCCATGCCGGATAGATTTGCTTTCAACGCCTCAAGGAGGATCTCTCGTTTGCTTGAAAAGTAAGTATACAGCGTCTTTTTGCTGATCCCCAAAGCTTTGGCAATTTCCTGGGTGGTGACCCTGCTGAAACCAGCTTGCAGGAATCTCTGCAGCGCCATCCGCAGTATCCGGCGGCGCATTTCCATCTCCCTTTCCATCAAGGCTCTCCCAACCTCCCAATAGTATAAAACCAAGGAAACTATATTGGTTTCTATGGTTTCCGTCAAGAAAAAAATAAATACCACAGCCAAGGCTGGTGGAGGGTGTCTGGAATGCCCTTCTTCTCACTGTCCACCGTCGTCCCGGTAGCCGTGTTCGCTCGAGAAGCTGACCACTGCCGGGAGAAGGGTGATGGTGACTATTTTCTCCGTGTCGATATTGACCCCCGCTTCACGCAGGTTCGCCAGGAATTCCTTCACCTGGGAGCGGCTGCTCACCTGGGCTTGGATGAGCAGCATATTACCGGCTTCGATCTTGTCCGAGCGGAAAAACCCGGTGAAGAAGGTCTGCTCGTCGGTGAGAGCCGCGGCGATGTCCAGGGCGTCGACCGTGATAGCCCGGTGTACACCGATGCTCTGGAGGGCCAGATAGATGTCTTCTCGGTATGAGGGTTCGTGAACCTCTACAATCAGGTAAAACATGTGCTACTCCTCCACGTTACTGTTCCACAGTTTTGGCCTCGCCGGTTCGCTGCAGGGCGAATTTAGTGAGCAAGGGGCCGACTATCTCGGTTATGATGGTGGTGAACAGTAGGATATTGATAATGTAGTGGGCCATCTCGGTACCGGCCGCCCCGTACTGCGGCTGGGTAAACTCCTTGTTGATGGATAAGGCCAGGGCCAGGGCGACACCTACCTGGGGCAGGAGCGTGAGGCCGATGAATTTTCTCACCTTCTTCGGGGCCCGTCCCAGTATGGCTCCCAAGGAAGCCCCTCCGATCTTTCCACTGCTTCGGGCGGCGAAATAGACGAGTCCCATCACACCCACTTGGGAGAGAACGCGTACGTCGAGGTGAGCGCCGCCGAGCAGGAAGAATGCCGCCAAAAAGAGGGGGGAGAAGTTGTCGACGACGGATGAGCCTCTTTTGGCGAGGGTTGGGGCGGTGTTCACCAGGATCGATCCGAAGGCCATCACCGCCAACAGCTCCGAGTTGCCCAGGACCTCGCTGATACCCAGGAGTGCCATCACCGCTGCGGCGAGCATCAGCTGGATCGCTTCAGTCTCTCGAAGACGTCCGGCTAAGCGGCGGAGGACCCACGCGGCGGCCCAACCCAGAGCGATCGACTCTCCTATGGACAGGACCGTCTTGCCGATTATCAGGATCATGCGGGCGTCACCCCCGGTTAATCCGGCTTTGACGATGCCCGAAGCAAAGACAAATATAATGAGTGCCAGCGCGTCGTCTATTCCCACCACCGCCATGATGGTAAAGGTCAGATCGCCTTTGGCGCGGTACTGCTTGATCACCGCCACGGTAGCTGCGGGGGCCGTGGCTGAAGCGACCGATCCGAGCAGGAGGGCCATGTAGGGATTGCCGGGAAATACCTTAAGCAGCACCAGGTAGACCAGGAAGAAGGTGGTGAGACACTCGAACAAGACTATCAGAAGGATGGATCTACCGAGCTTTCTGATCACGTCCAAGCGGAGTTCGACTCCGATGATGAAGGCAATGATTCCCAGGGCGACGGTGGAGACAGCGGAAAGCTGATCGAGGACTTGGGGGCCCAGGATCCGCAGTAGTGAGACGCCAAGCAGTACACCGATCAGTACGTAGCCGGTAACCTCGGGGATTTTTACCTTTCGGGAGGTCTGTTTGATGATGAAAGCGGCGAAAAAGATAATGCCCAGGTATATAAA
>DSBN01000375.1 GCA_011046055.1 Sediminispirochaeta sp.
GTTTCAAGTCCTCCCCCGGCTTTCGGCGCTCCAGCGCTTGACTGATCACCATGGCCGTCTCGAAGCCGATGGCCGCCCCCATGGTCGCCCGTCGGTTATAGCGCCCAAAATAGTCATCCAAGAAACGCGAGTACTCATCCCCCGGCTGAAAGTCGGCGTAGAGATTGGCCAGATAGATGTTTTCTACATAAGGACCTCCCTGCTCAATCAGTTCCCTGTAGGCCGCCCAGTCGCTGGCGACAATCGGTACGGCTCGTCTTTCCTTGTAGAGCTGTTGTGCAAAGAGGGCGGTATCCAAAGACGCGGCCATAATAAAAACCCCGTCAGGATCGCTGGCCAAGGCTTCGGCGGCGATCTCTTCGAAACTGTTGTCCTCTTCCGAGTTGTATTCGTATTTGGATATTATCCGGCCGCCCCGTGCCTCGAACTCGGTTTGAAACTGCTGAAAGTAGTTCTCCGAGTAGAGCCGGTTGAAGTTATCCACCACCGCGGCGATTCTCCGGAGTCCCAGCTTCTGGTAGGCGAAGTCTGCCGCTTTGCCGGCCAGCACCTCGTTACTGGGGTAGAGGGTAAAGAAATAGTCGTCCCGTTCCATCAAGTTCTGCGCCGATGAGGTGGGGCTGAGCATCACCACTTTCTCTCCGTTAATAAAGTCCAACGAAGCGGCGCTCATCTCGCTGGTGGTGTGTCCGACGATTGCTTCGACTCCGGCTTGCACCAGCTCTCGGTCGATCTCGAGAGCCTTGTCAGCCCGCCCCATATCATCACGAACCAAAAGCTCTATCCGTCGCTCAGCTTCTCGGTTGTACTGGTCTATAAACAGCACGAAGCCGTTGCGTACAATCGTGTTTGGAGTACCTCCGGGGCCGCTGAGCTGGCTCGAGAAGCCCAGCTTCACGCCGTCATCTCGGCAGGAGAAAAATGGAACTAAGAGGAGGATAATCAATACCGTCGCAGTCCGCAGTTTGATCAATCGGATCGTTCTTCCACCTACCGTCAAGCCTATCACCCCCAATTTACAGCAAATAGATCTGATATTTTTTCTACTGACAACACCAAAAATAGGCTCGTCTATCTCTTCACCGCCAGCAGCAAGCCCAGCACGATGGATAAAAAGACCGCGTAGAGCACCCGCAGATGCTCGGGCAGCAGAAAAGTTACGGTGTGAGCGGGGATCCAGAAAAGGGGAATCGTCCTTTTATACACAAAACCCCACATCTTTTCCCAGTTCACCTGCTGCAGCAGCTCCTGCACTCGTAGAGATTTGAGGGGGAACCGCCCTCCACTGGCAGCTATGTGAAGGTCGCTGAGATGGTGGATCAGCATCATCAGAGGAGCAAAAATGATGTTCATACACAGGGAAATAGTGAAGGCCCGAAAGACCCGCATCCAAAGACCAGGATCGACGACTTCTGAAAAAAAGGTGGCCGTCACTCCTCCAGCAAATATCCCGAACGCCGCCCAGATGAAGACCCCCAAAACACCCCAGACCACCGCCTTTGGCAGCAGACCAAAGGCCGGCGGTACATAGCGGCCCCGCTGAATTCGGGCCACCAACATCTCCCCAAAGACAGCCAATACGGCGAACTTGAGGAAGGACAAAGCCGCCGGAGCTGCTTGATACCATCGGGTGTACGCGGCATAGCTTTTTGGATACACAAAAATAGCGATCACCAGCGCCAGAAAGGCTATCGCCGCCAGGTCATCTTTTTTCATTCTTTTGTCCATCAGCTCAAGTCCCCTGCTGCCAGCTCTTCAGGTACTCCACCTGGGCGTCGGTGAGCCGGTCGATCTCTATTCCCAGTGACGTGAGCATCAGCGCCGCTACCTGCCGATCTATCCGTTCCGGAATCTTGTAGACCCTCGCCTCAAGACCGGGATGCTCGTTCAGGTACAGTAGAGACGACACCTGCAGGGCGAAGGTCATGTCCATGATTTCCGCCGGATGCCCGTCACCGGCGGCGAGGTTCACCAATCTCCCGTCGGCCAGGAGATAGACCGACCGTCCATCGGTGAAACGGTACCTTCGTATATTCTGCCGCACCTCGTCCTGCTCTTCGGACAGGCTGGTCAAGTCGGCCTTGCTGATCTCCACATCGAAATGGCCGGCGTTGGCCAGGATCGCGCCGTCCTTGATCCTTTCTAGATGTTCCCGACGGATCACATCGGTACAGCCGGTGACGGTGACGAAAAAATCCCCCACCTCCGCGGCGCGCTCCATCTTCATCACCTCGAATCCGTCCATCCACGCCTCGGTGGACTTGATCGGGTCGATCTCACAGATCACCACCCGAGCACCCAGCCCCTTGGCCCGCAGAGCGACCCCCTTGCCGCACCACCCGTAGCCAACCACCACCGCCGTCTTTCCCGCCACAAGCAGGTTGCTGGTACGCATTATTCCGTCCCATACCGACTGCCCGGTGCCGTATCGGTTGTCGAAGAGGTACTTGCAGTGGGCGTCGTTGACGGCCATCATGGGGAAAGCCAGCTCACCGGAGGCCTCCATAGCGCGGAGACGGTGGATACCGGTGGTGGTCTCCTCGGCCCCGCCGACGATCCGCGGCAACAGGTCGCGTCGTTCGGTGTGAAGCTTGGCCACCAGGTCTCCGCCGTCGTCGATGATCAAATCGGGTTCGAAATCGAGGACCTTGTTCAAAAAATCGTTGTACTCCGCGGAACTAGCCCCATACCAGCTGTGAACCTGGACCCCCATGGAGGCCAAGCCGGCGGCCACATCGTCCTGGGTAGACAGGGGATTACTCCCGGTAATAGCTACCTCGGCACCGAGTTCCTTGATGACCAGAGCCATGTAGGCGGTTTTAGCCTCCAGATGGAGACAGACGGCCACCCTTTTGCCCTGAAGCGGCCTTTTGGATCCGTGAAGCTTCTTTATCTCCGCCAAGACCGGCATATGGGCGGCGACCCACTCTATTTTTTTCCTCCCCGACTCCGACAGGGCCGGGTTTCTCAAGCTCGACTGCTCGACCTTTGATTCCGAACGCTCTTCTTCACTCATTTACTATCCCCCCATACTGGTATATCCTACGCTGTAGAGAGA
>DSBN01000159.1 GCA_011046055.1 Sediminispirochaeta sp.
ACAGCAATTCTCATTTTGGAAAGTGCACTTGCACTTTCCAAAATGAGAATGCCTCCAACAGTTAGAAACACAAATTCTTGCTATGCAAATGAAGCAAATTCTCAATTTGGAAGTCATTAGACTTCCAAATTGAGAATTGCTCTTCCTTCAAGCTTACTCTTTCGGTGCTTTATCTCCCGACAGTTTTCCTGATATTATGTAGATCCTATAAAGAGAGAAGAGATCATGGAGCTGGTGAGCGCCGAACGGTACAACAGCGGAGGGGAGAACAACGCCTGCATCATCGAGAAGGCTTTTGCCTCCGACCTGATGAGCGATGTGTTGACCATCCTGACCGACCATGTGATGCTGATTACCGGTTTGTGCAATATTCAGACCGTACGGACCGCGGAAATGGCGGATATTTGCAATATACTCTTGGTGCGAGGCAAGCAACCAACCGACAAGATGATCGAACTCGCAGAGGACTTGGGCATTACCCTGATGAGCACGAGATTTTCGATGTATCGAGCGGCGGGGGTCCTGTACCAAGCCGGGCTCAAGCCGGTCTTTTGAGAAGGTGTGAAAAGGTGCATTTTGACTTTCCAATCGAAGCCGATGATTTTTCCAACGCCGGACGAGTCTCCAGCGAGGTAAAAAAACGCCTCAAGCAGCTCAACCTCGATTCGATTTTGATAAAAAGAATCGTCGTCGCTCTGTTCGAAGCGGAGGTAAACGTAATCGGTCACTCCTTTGGAGGACAGCTCGGCATCGACATCGAACCGGATCGGATCAGAGTACTGGTGAGCGACTGCGGCCCGGGAATCGAAAATATCGAGCTCGCCCTCTCGGAGGGCTACTCCACGGCGAGCAAGAAAATCTGAGAGATGGGCTTCGGAGCGGGGATGGGGCTGCCCAATATGAAGCGCAACACCGACTATTTCGATATCCGTAGTTCCAAAGAGGGTACGGAGATAGAAATGATCGTCTACCTTCGTCCGCCAGCGGGAGGAGAGCCGTGATGCAGGAGGCACGGATTTTCCACCACGCCCTGAAGGTGGACGAGGAGCTGTGCTACGGCTGCACCCGGTGCATGAGCGTCTGTCCCACCACGGCGATCAGGATCAGAAGGGGCAAAGCGGTGGTCGACCCCGCCCGCTGCATCGATTGCGGGAACTGTATGGAGGCCTGTCCGGTGGACGCCATCGTCGTCGAACAGGACGACTTCCAAAAGATCTTTCGCTACGCCTACCGGGTCGCGGTGGTCCCATCGGTGATGATCGGCCAGTTCAAAGAGGAGATCTCCGAGTCGCGGGTCATTAACGCCATCCACGAACTGGGTTTCACCCACGTCTACGAAGCGGAGTTCGGCACCGACATCCTCCACCGTATCAGCGGCGCTTATCCCATTTACGCCGCCAAGGGCCCGATTATTTCCAGCTTCTGTCCGGCCATCGTCCAGCTGGTGCAGGTTCGCTTCCCATCCCTGGTCTCGCATTTGAACCTCATCAAGCCGCCCCTGGATATCAGCGCCCACTTCGCCCAGAGGGAGCTCATCAAACAGGGAGCCCGTCAGGAGGAGATCGGGATATTTTACGTCACCCCCTGCGCGGCCAAAATCGCCGCCATCAAGAGCCCCGCCGAGGAGGAGAGCGGTCTCTTCAACGGGGTGATCAATATGAACTTCCTCTTCAACTTGGTCCGAAAAACGCTGGTTCGCCAGAAAAAGACAGCTTCTATACCGAAGCCCGACAGATCGAGAATCTCCCCGGCAGCGGTGACCTGGAGTCTGACCAACGGGGAGGCCCCCCACATGAAGGGGCGAAGTTTGTCGGTGGACGGAATACACAACGTGATCGAGTTTTTGGAAAAACTGGAGAGCGGCGAAATCACGGGGATCGACTTTCTGGAGCTCCGTTCCTGCGATGAGGGCTGTGCCGGAGGGATTCTCGGATCGGGCAACCGTTTTCTCACCGCCGAGCGGCTGCGCCACCGCGCGGATTCGATGAAAGCTCTGGATCCGCAGGTCCTAAAGAGAGTCGACGCCCAGGAGGACTACCTGAGCCGGCACATCAAGCTGGCTCAGATTCGCCCTCGGTCCATCGTGAAGCTGGACGACGATTTTCAGCAGGCGATGCGGAAGATGGAGCGGATACAGGAGCTCCTCGGCAGCCTCCCCCGGGTCGACTGCGGTGTGTGCGGCTCGCCCAGCTGCGAAGCTCTAGCCCAGGACATCGTCCAAGGTCGGGGCGAACTCAACCAATGTATCTTTTATCAACGCAGTCAGGAGGTCTTGGACCCCCTCAGGTCAAAAAGGAACCTGGAACACATGCGCCGTATATGGGGCTCCGGCAAGTTCTCAATTTGATCTGAGGAGACGGACCTATACGGGCAGGACTAGGCGTTGTTGCCCCACGCGGTGAAAAGCCTCTTCGGCGGCCTGCAGCTTCTGAGAATCCGCCACGGTGACCCGCACCGCCGCCGGACAGCCCTGATCCAACAGGTCGCGAGCCGCGGCGCGGACATCCTCGCTCTCGGCCTCCAGAAGCTCTTTTCTGATCTCCAGTCGCAGCTCATCGGTGATTCCGAATAGTCGCCGCTTCAGTCCGACAATGCTCTTCTCCGCCGGGGATTTCGGACGCGTATCCTTGCCCACCAGAGCGATGATTGCCTTCTCAAGCTCGTCCCGGTCAACGGCTTCGGCGGCGAGGTGCTCCAGAGCATCCCGATACACCCGATGAGAGAGCTCCGGATGGGGGTCTCGGTAGGAGAGAAAGCTGAAAAACCCCTCCAAACCGTGCACCGAAGCGGCGGCTCCGTAGGCCCCGCCCTGCATGCGTATCCTCTGCCACAGGTAGTCGGTCTTGAGCAAATGGGCCGCCAGGAGTTGATGGGCGTAGGCCGGTTCACCGTAGGTCTTCGCCGGAATCACCATACCGCTGTAGGCTACCGCCGCTGAGATCTGCAGACTCTCCCAGTCTCCGGAGAGCGAAGGCTCCGCCGCGTCCTCTTCAAAACGAAAGTCGTCCAAAGCCTGGTACGCGCCCCCCTCTCGCCCCGGCATCAGGGGAATACG